>CANBDZ010000117.1 GCA_947367375.1 uncultured Bacteroidales bacterium
GAAGATATACTTCCATAGCCGCTGCTTCTGCGAGTTCGTTTTCCGCGAGCTCCGGATGTCCGGCGTCATTGTACTGCTGGGCGCTTTCCTTGCGCTGCTTCACGAGTTTCTGGATGATCTTCACGATAGCTGCGTCGTCGACCTCTCCGGTAGCGCCTTCAGCTGTCTTCGCAAGCATGATCGCTGCCTTTATCGCTCTGAGTGATGCGAGACGCACGGTCTCCTTTGCCTTCATTGCCGATACCATGTCGGCCTGTATTCTTTTTTCCATATTATTTATCTGTATTTTTCGTATTCCGGCATTGCGATGCCTGAGATGAAATCCTTGAACTTCTTATCGTCCTTAGGACAGATGACGAGCACGTCGTCAGTGTCTATGACCATAAAGTTTTCGAGTCCTTTGATGGCGATAAGCTTTTTCTTCTCCTTGGAGATGACTAATGTGTCGGATGTCGCTTCCAGAAGTGTGTTTTCTGCAACTATTGCATTCTCGAACCTGTCTTTTCCTGGAATGTAGTTGTAGAGAGATTCCCAGGTACCTACATCCTGCCAGCCGAATGAAGTAGGGTAGATCCACGCTCTCTCGGTCTTTTCCAGAAGGCCGTTGTCAAGAGACACATTGAGACTGTCTGTATATGCCTTAAGAATGAATTCCCTCTCCAGCTTTGTTCCGATGGCTGATTCCCATCCGGTGAAGAATCTGGTTACTTCCGGAAGGTGCTCTTCCATCTCCTGTCTGATGATGTCGGCCTTGCAGAGGAATATTCCCGAATTCCAGAAGAATTCTCCCGTGCCGATCAGTATCTGTGCGAGGGCTTTGTCAGGCTTTTCTGTGAATGTCTTTACAGGCATCGGCTCCTGACTTTTGTATGCCTCTCTTCCACCACAGGCCTGGATGTAACCGTAGTTGGTGTCTGGTCTGGTAGGTACTACTCCGAGAGTCATCAGGACATCGTGGTCAGAAATGTATCTGAATCCATTCAGAATGGTTTCGGCAAATATGTCCTCGTTGCCGATCAGATGGTCGGAAGGAGTGACTACTATATGAGCATCTGGGTTTCTTTTCAGAAGGGCGTATGTTGCGTAAGCGATGCAGGGTGCTGTATTTCTGCTGTAAGGCTCCAGAAGGAGGTTCTCATCGCTGATTTCAGGTATCTGTTCCTTCACAAGGTCCTTGTACCTGTCTGCTGTCACTATGATGATGTTCTCTTTTGGGACAATGTTCAGGAACCTGTTGTAGGTCTTCCTGATGAAGGTCTCCCCGGTGTCTGCAACATCAAGAAACTGTTTTGGAACTGAGGTCCTGCTGAGGGGCCAGAAACGCTTGCCCACTCCGCCGGCCATTATCACACAATAACAATTCTTTATATCCATTGGTTTCAGTTTGTATTATAAATATATAGGTATATATGCCTGCGGTATCCACTCCGTGCTGAGTCTGCTGCCTTCGAATGTTACCGCCACTATATCGAAGTGACATTCGTGGTTGCCGTACGGAATTCCGTTGGCTGAATTCAGAAAACGCAGGGCTGCGCTTGTGATCCTTCTCTGCTTTTCCTTGTTCACATTTTCCTGCGGCGGTGCCTGTATGTTTCTGCTGCGGGTCTTGACTTCAACAAAATGTATTCCATCCTTGTCGAATGAAATTATGTCTATTTCCAGATGTCCGCTTCTCCAGTTGCGCTCCAGAATGGTGTGGCCCATGCTCCTGAGAAGGTTGCAGGCGATGTCTTCTCCCTTTTTTCCTATACTCTGTCTGTGATTGCCTCGATCTTCCATTCTCCCTCCTCCTTCTTCATTGATGCAATCTTCTCTTTCTTTAAGTCTTCGTTGATGATGATAGTGTAGTTAACCATCCTCTTGTCCTGCTCTTTTGAGATTTCGCCGATTTCTACCTGCGCTTCTTTCAGGATTGATGCGGCTATTGCTGCTGCACTGCTGTCGCGGCGTGCCGCTTCATTGAATGCAGCCCTTATATTATCTATATATGACTGCATCTGCAGGCTGTCGCAGAAGCTGAATGCTTCCTCGTATTCTCCGCTGATCAGCGCGCTGCAGAATGCCTCTACAGTCTCAGACGGTCCCATCTCTTTTGCCTTTCCTGATCCCGTGCAGCCTGCGAGGACTGTCAAGGAAACAAATATGGCTATAATTGTATTCTTCATGTCTGTTTATTCAAATGTTACAATCGTTACACCTGTACCTCCGAACTGGATGTGTTCGTCCCTGGCGCTTGCCACTCCCGGCATAGTGCGTACGAGCTTCTGTATTTCATCCCTGAGCACTCCGGTGCCTTTTCCGTGGATTATCCTCACGCTTGAGATGCCGAGCATTACAGCGTCGTCGATATATCTTGTCACCTTCTCGATCGCGTCGTTCAGTCTTTCTCCTCTGAGGTCTATCTCTGTGCTGAAGTTGAGTTTCCTTTCTGAGATTGACGAATCGTACTTGATCATTGACACAGGTTTCGAGTTTTCCTTTACTGCAGTCTTGAATTCGTTTGATGTGATGCGCTCTACCTTGTCAAGAGGCATCTTGCTGCTGATGTTGCCGATGATGACTACAACAGCTTTAGCCGAGACTTTAGTCACTTCTCCGACCATTCCGTTTTCCTTCACGCGGACTTTTTCTCCCACTTTGACAGGAGCGGAACGGAACGCTTCGATTCTTTCCTTCTCAGCCTGCTTTTCCAGCATCTCCTGAGCCTCCTTGTCATCCGCCCTCTTCGCCTTCCTCTGCTTCTGTCTTTCCTTGCGTGCATCAAGCTGGCGGATCTTTTTCTCGATATAATCCTCCTTCTCCTTCTTCTCCTGCTCCTTTCGTGCTGCGAGAATGGACATGAAGTCCTGGAGTTCCTTACGTGCCCCCTGAGTGGTCTCCTTCTCAGCCTGTGACTCCTTGATGGTCTTGATGGTGCTTTCTACCTGCTTGTTGGCTCCCTTGATGATCTCTTCAGCCTCCTTCTTGGCTTCGTCAAGGATGGTCTTCTTAAGCTGCTTTATCTCCTTGAGCTCCTTCTGGTACTTGTCGGTAATGTTCTCCAGAGTCCTGTCGGTGTTCTTTATCCTCTCGAGTTTCTCGTCCAGAGCCTTGCGGTTGCGCGCGATCTTGCGAAGATTTCGTTCGATACCGACGAACTCTTCGCCGGCTCTTGCCTCCGCATCCTTGATCACTGTTTCAGGAATGCCCATCTTTCTTGCAAGCTCGAAGGCAAAGGAATTGCCCGGCAGACCCATCTCCAGCTTGAAGAGAGGAGCGATGTTCTGTACATCAAACATCATTGCACCGTTCATGACACCTGTCTCCGCACCTGAAGCGTAAAGCTTGAGGTTGGTATAGTGGGTGGTGATCACACCGTATGAGCCTCGTTTGTCGAGCTCGCTGAGGATAGCCTCCGCGATCGCTCCACCTGCAGCAGGCTCTGTTCCGGATCCGAACTCGTCGATGAGTATAAGGGTCTTGTTGTCGGCCTTTGCCAGCATCTCCTTCATGTTAGACAGGAATGAGCTGTAGGTACTGAGGTCGTTGTCTATCGACTGGTCGTCTCCTATGTCGACCATGATTCTGTCGAACACGAGCATCTCCGATGTCTCGGATGTAGGGATGAGCATACCCCACTGGAACATATACTGAAGCAGTCCCACGGTCTTGAGGCATACAGATTTACCTCCGGCGTTCGGTCCTGAAATAAGCAATATGTGTTTTTCCGGAGTCAGTGACGCCGTCAGCGGCACGATCTCCTTCTTCTCCTTCCTGAGAGCTCTCTCCAGCAGCGGATGTCTCGCCTTCCTCAGGTTCATGCGTCCGTCCTCAGAAATGACCGGCATGCCTGCAATGAAGTCAAGTGCAACCTGTGCCTTCGCCATAATGAAGTCGATCTCGCCGAGGTAGCGTGCAGCGTCGAGGAGATCAGGTATATATGGACGCAGGAATTCGGTGAACTCGAACAATATGCGTACGATCTCACGCTGTTCCGAGAACTTGAGTTCCTTTATCTGATTGTCCAGCTCTACAACTTCAGCCGGCTCGATGAAGGCTGTCTTTCCTGTTGCGGACTCGTCATAGATGAAGCCGGGAAGTCTCTTCTTGTTGGCTGCACTTACAGGAATGAGCATCTTGCCGTCTCTGACAGAAACTCCGGCATCGCTGTCCACGATGCCTTCCTCCTGTGCCTTCTTCAGGATGGCAGTCATTCTTCTGGAAATGGTGCCTTCCTTTTCCCTGAGAGATTTGCGGATGGAATACAACTCGTCGGACGCTGTGTCCTTCACATCGCCGTATCTGTCAAGGATGCCGTCTATCCTTCTCTGTATTTCCGGGAAGTTGAGGATGCGGGAACTCATCCTCTTGAGGTTAGGATACACTCCGTCCTTGATGCTTTCAAAGAATGAAGTCACCTTCCTGAGTGTTTCCAGCATAGTCTTGAGCTTGCGGAGCGACAGCAGGTCTATGGCCGACGAACTCCTTTCAAGCGGCTTGAGGAAATCTATGCAGTCTATGAATCCCCCTGACGGGAATCCGTCCTCAAACATCATGATGAGACGCATTTCGTCTGTCAGGAGCAATCTCTTGCGTATGTGTGCCTGGTTGGTGGAGAAGGTTTCAGTCGCGGTCCTTTCCACGGCATAGGCTGTTGAGCACCTGTCGGAGATTATTCTCCTTATCTGGTCGAAACCTATCTTCTGCTCAAGTCTTCTGTCAATGTTTCTCTTTTTCTCTTCCAAATCGTTCTCTTCTATTCTCCTCCCATTGATTTGTCCAGAAGGAGCTTCAATTCATTTATGTTCTGAATAGGCGTAACACTGCCCCCGCTTACGAATGAGATCTTTCCTGTCTCTTCTGAAACCACCACTGCGTCCGCGTCGGTCTCTTCTGTGATTCCGATTGCGGCCTTATGTCTCATTCCATAGTTTGCCGGGATGTTGGTCTTCTCTGTTATCGGCAATGTGCATCGAGCTGCGACAATCCTGTTTCCTCCGATTACAAGAGCCCCGTCATGTAGAGGGGAGTTCTTGAAGAACAGGTTCATGATCAGGCGTCTGTGTATTCCTGCATCGATACGGTCTCCGGTGCTGATGATTTCCTCCAGAGATGCATTGTGGGCAATCACTATCAGTGCTCCGGTCTTGTCTTCAGACATTCTTCGGCATGCCTCTGTAACATCGTTCACGGCCTCGCTTCCTGTGATGTTTCCAGTGTTGCGATCCTTGCCGAGTATCTTGTTCAGGAGAGCCCTGCCTTTGGCGCTGCTCATATATCTTCCTCCAAGTCTCATCAGGAACTTTCTGATCTCCGGCTGGAAGATGACGATGAGTGCAATAAGTCCGACATCCAGGACAGTTTCCATGATGTTGGTCATCAGCCTCATGTTGAAGGCTGATACTACAACTCTGATCACATACAGCGAAATGATGGCGACAAAGATGCTCATCGCTGATGTTCCTCTGATCCATCTGAAGACGATGAATATGATGAGGGCAAGCAGAAGTATATCCAGAATGTCCGCAAAAGACAGCTGCAGGAATCCGAAAATTGCCAGTAACATAATACCTATAAATATATCCGCGCAAAGATAGTAATTTTCTTTTATATATAGGAATAGATCCCTCGACAGGCTCGGGATGACAAAAGGGGAGACGGCTCGGGATGATGGTTCGATAGCTCTGGATGACAGTTCGATAGCTCTGGATGACAGTTCGATGGTCCTGGATGACAGTTCGACGGCTCGGGATGATGGTGGAATGGCTCCGAGTGGGCTGAAATGCGGAATTGGCTATTAATGAGGGGGTTCGGAAAAAGTTATCAACAAAAATTTTCCATAAAGTGTTGAAAATTAAAATAATATGCGTATATTTGCAGCCCGCAAAAATGTGAGGCGGAGTATAAAGTATTTATAATCAATTAATTAAACAAAACCAATGCCTGGATTAATTGGAAAGAAAATCGGAATGACTTCCGTTTTCGGTGCTGATGGAAAGAACCTTCCATGCACCGTTATTGAGGCTGGTCCATGTGTAGTTACGCAGATTCGTACAGTTGAGAAAGATGGTTATGCCGCTGTACAGCTTGCCTATGACGAAATTTCAGAAAAGCATGCCAGCAAGGCTCTTAAGGGCCACTTTGAAAAGGCAGGAACCACCCCTAAGCGCAAACTCGTTGAGTTCAAGGCGGATTTCGCTCAGGAGCTTAAGCTCGGAGACACCATCTCTGTAGCAGACGTATTCGGCGACACTAAGTTCGTAGACGTTGTCGGAACATCAAAGGGTAAGGGATTCCAGGGCGTAGTTAAGCGTCACGGTTTCGCTGGAGTAGGTGGAACTACTCACGGTCAGCACAACCGTCTTCGTCACCCTGGTTCACTCGGTGCATCATCATGGCCTTCACGCGTATTCAAGGGAATGCGTATGGCTGGTCACACAGGTAACGAGCGCGTAACAGTGTTCAACCTCGAGGTGATCAAGGTTATGCCTGAGAATAACCTTATCGTAGTAAAAGGCTCTGTACCAGGAGCTAAGGGTTCATATGTAATTGTGGAGGGTTAAGCTATGGAATTGTCAGTTTACAAAATTGACGGATCAGAGTCCGGAAAGAAGGTAGTCCTCAACGAGGAGATCTTCGGCATTCAGCCAAACGACCATGCTATCTACCTCGACGTTAAGCAGTATCTTGCTAACCAGCGTCAGGGAACAGCTAAGTCAAAAGACCGTAGCGAGGTTGCGTACAGCACCAAGAAGCTTATCCGCCAGAAGGGTTCAGGCGGCGCACGCCACGGTAGCCTTAAGGCAGGTATCTATGTAGGTGGTGGTCGCGTATTCGGCCCACAGCCACGTTGCTACCGCAAGAAACTCAACAAGAAGCTCAAGCAGCTTGCAAGATTCTCAGCTCTTTCTTACAAGGCACAGGAGAATGCAATCGTAATGGTTGAGCCATTTGCAATGGAAGCACCTAAGACCAAGGAGTTCGCACAGATCCTTAAGAACATCAAGGCTGGCAGCAGAAAGGTACTCTTCGTTCTTCCAGAGAATTCTTCAAATATTTACCTTTCGTCTCGTAACCTTCCTGAGGTTAAGGTGATCACTGTAGATGAGATCAACACTTATGCGATCATGAATTCAAACTCTATGGTCCTCGTTGATGGCGTTCAGGAGATCCTCGCTTCAAGAATCAGACGATAAACAGATTGAGAAATGGGAATTTTAATTAAGCCAATAGTAACTGAGAAGTTGACGGTTCAGGGCGAAAAGTTGAACCGTTACGGTTTTATTGTTGACCGCGAGGCCAACAAGCTTCAGATCAAGGCTGCAGTAGAGCAGGCTTACAACGTTACAGTTGCAGATGTAAACACTGTAAACTATCACGGTAAGAGAAAGGCTCGCTACACTAAGGCCGGTATGCTCAAAGGTCGCACAAATCACTATAAGAAAGCTTATGTGACACTTGCAGGCGAGGATAAGATTGATTTTTACGCAAACATTTAAGGTAATTAAGCAATGGCAGTAAGAAAATTCAAACCGGTAACTCCCGGACAGAGAAATAAGGTAATTAGTGCTTTTGACGACATTACCGCAAAGAGACCTGAGAAGTCCCTCCTTGAGCCACTCAAGAAGTCAGGTGGACGTAACAATCAGGGTAAGATGACAATGCGTTATATCGGTGGTGGTCACAAGAGAATGTATCG
>CANBDZ010000118.1 GCA_947367375.1 uncultured Bacteroidales bacterium
ACCTTTGTTGGAAATTTACATCTATATTCAGGATTAATTATAAAACTTAGTATTATGAAAAGAATGTTGTTTGTTGTGCTGTTTGCTTTGGCAACGGTGGGCGCGTCTGCTCAGTACAAGGGCGATGTTGCAGTGGATTCACTTGGTGGAATAATGGTCAAGAAGGGTGGCACTCTTGTGCTTGACGGAGTGGAGATTCTTAGAAATAATGCTCCCGAAGTGATGGCGGAAGATTATGAGCGCTGGAGGAAGACTGACCTCGGATATAAGGTTGGTAAAGGTTTGACTATAACAGGGTCACTTTTAGCTGTCAGAGCACTTGCTTCATATGCGTATGTTACCCTGTATGACCCAACAAAGCACGAATCGCTGATTTTTGACCCTGCTACCTCTAAAGTTTATTGGGGCTGTGCATGCGTCCAGTCAGCCTGTATGGCGATACCTTGCCTTGTAGCAGGCATCCCGACACTCTGCGTATACAACTCACGCCTGAAGCAAATTGCAACAGATTACAATGAAGGGCACCGCCAATCTGATGTGTCTCTCAGTTTCGGCGGACAGAACAACGGAATCGGTTTTGCCTTGAATTTCTAACAACCGTGTTGTCCAGCCCTATTTGCAGGATTGAGCTGTGTTGTAATAAAAAAAGATTCACGAAGCGACATTGGAGCTTCGTGGATCTTTTGCGAATTATCTGAGCATAAATATCACAGGAAAGGTGTAGCTGACTGCTACTGCGCGGTCGCGTTGTTTTCCAGGTGTCCACTTAGGAGATGAGTTGATTACTCGTAATGCCTCGCGGTCGATGTCCGGGTGTACTCCTCTCACTACTTTTGCGTCTGCCAGTGTGCCGTCTTTTCTGATTGTAAAAGACAGTACGACACGTCCTGAGATTCCGTTCTCCTTGCAAGTTTCCGGATAGACAAGTCTCTGGTTGACCCATTTGCTGAATGCATTGGCATCACCCCCGTTGAACAGCGGCTTCTGCTCCACTAACATAAATGGAATGTCAGCCTCTTCAACATCCTCTTCAATCACTTCTATATAATCGTATAATTCGATTCCTTCTGTAGGATTATCCTCGATGGAGATAAACTTGTCATCAACTATGATATCATCTTCGATGATGTCTATCACATCTGACAGAACAGGAATCTTTGGTGCTGCCGGAGGTGGCGGTGGAGTGTCAAATGTGATAGGTATGAGGTCTTCTACATCCATTATCACGTTTGTGTCTTCGAGTGATGTTGTCCTGATCTTTCCTGTGGTGAATTCAAAACAGAAGTAAACTAATGCCAGCGCTGCTATGCAGCCGATTTCTGTAAAGAGGAGCCTCTTGTTTTGGAGGTCCGCCTTTTCGCTTTTTCTGATTTCCATAATAAGAGATTTTTAGGGTTGGTACTTTGCATTTTGCTTGGTGCAAAGTTACGCTCATATAATACCCTGAAACAAATTTTCGGGCTTGCAAAATCTCTCTTATTTACATGGTAAGTAGTTGTAGGTCAGGTGTTTACGCAATGTTGAATCTGCAAAATCTCTCTGTTTTTGTAAGGTGGTGATTATCAAGAATTTATAGCTTCGATAAATTCTTCCTTATCTGGTGCTTCTGACGATGAAATTTTACCCTTCAGACGCCAGATGCGATTGTAGATGATGCCTTTGTCTTTCTCTAGAATTGTTGATATTGTGGTGCTGGAAAAGCCGGATGCTGCGAATATGAACAGTTTCAAGTCTTCAGCCTTCAGCTTGGGCATTTGTTCGCGTAGTCTTGCCACAAGGCTGTTACAGTTCCTGTCAAGCATCATCTCCAGTCCTTTGATTGCCTTCGGGTCTTCTCTCAGTCCCTCAATGGCGGATTTGACCTCCTTGAGTATCTTGGATTGCAGATTGTCTGTCCCTTCGTATACATAGTACTGTTCGCAGAGTCTTTCAAGAAGGTCGAACCTGGCTATTGACATATGCTTTTCTGACGGAAGCCTTTTTGAGGCGGCTTTCAGCCTGATCTGCAGGTCTTCTGCGATGGTCATATATCTCTCTGTTTCTGCTTTTTCTTCAGCCAGTGCCTTTGCAGTTTCCAGACGGCGGTAACGGATGAAGCCCGTAAGGGCGAATACGATAGCCAGAGCTGTGAGAATTATGAAGGCTACTGCAAGTCGTGTGGTACGCAGACGTTGCTGAGATATTTCCAGCTGATGAGCCTTATACTCTTTGCGGGCTGATTCTACGGAACGCTGCAAGGTGACTGATTCCACTGAGTTGATGTGATCCATAACCTCTTCCAGTGCCGCGAGGGCCGAAGCTGTGTCGCCTGACCTGCTTGCTACCTGGTATTCTCTGAATTTCACCTGTGCCTTTTCTGCTGGAGTTTCAGCGGTCTGCAATGCCTTCGCTATCCATTCTGAAGCTTCCGATTTGTTCCCTGTCAGAGAGTAGGCGTATGCCAGCATTGCCCTGTTCTCGCTGGTGAGAGGACATCGGAGCTCGTTGGCTTTACGGGCAAGCATGCTGATAGCCAGTTCCGGATCCTGGTCCGACGTCTCAAGGCACAATGCCGCATAGGCTTCAAGGCAGGCAGCTTCCAGAAGAGTGTCGGCCGCCTGATGGGCCTGAAACAATGTGTTGCGGAAAATCTTTCCCGCAGATGCATAGTCGTGAAAATTGTAACGGGCGATACCACCCTCAAGATAGACGTGCAGAGAATTATATGGCTTGCCGGCTTTTTCAAAGGCCTCTAGCGCTTTGTCCAGATAGGCGATCTCTTCTGTATGGCCTCCAGTTGCGTTATAGGTGTGAGCTATTTTCTGGTAAATTATGCCGAGACTATGGTAGTCTTCCGCATTCAGTGCCATTGTTTCAGCTTTGGAATAGACCTCCATAGCTTCGCTGTAGCGTCTTTCTTCATATAATGCGTGTCCATTACCAATCTCTTCCTGAAGGTCAGTATCCTTATGCTTTGTGCAGGATGCTGACACAACAGAAAGTAACAGTATCAGTATGGCTGTGTGTCTGAACACTTACTCAGCGTATAAGCTTATGATGTTGAGGATGACCTTGCTGGCCTTTTCCATGCTTTCGAGTGGGACGTATTCCATCTTGCCGTGGAAGTTGTGGCCGCCTGCGAAGATGTTAGGGCATGGGAGGCCCATAAATGAGAGGTTGGCTCCGTCTGTACCTCCGCGGATCGGCTGGATCTTCGGTACGATTCCTTCCATCTCCATAGCTTTCTTCGCTTTCTCCACGATGTGCATATGTGGTTCTACCTCCTTGCGCATGTTGAAGTACTGATGCTTCATGTCGAGAAGGGCAGTGCCTTCGCCATACTTGCAGTTGATGAAATCAACGCATTTCTGCATATATGCCTTCTTCTGCTCGTAGAGATCCATGTCGTGGTCGCGGATGATATATGAGAAGGTAGCAGTCTCCACCTCGCCCTTGAAGCTGATGAGGTGATAGAAGCCCTCGTAGCCCGATGTGTACTCTGGACGCTGCTCTACAGGAAGGAGAGAGTTGAGCTCCATACCGATGAGGGTAGCATTCTTCATCTTGCCCTTGGCTGTACCTGGGTGTACGTTGCGTCCCTGGATACGGATTGTTGCTCCGGCTGCGTTGAAGTTCTCGTACTCAAGCTCTCCGATCTGGCCTCCGTCGAGGGTGTAAGCGTACTTCGCTCCGAATTTCTCTACATCGAACTTCACTACTCCTCGTCCGATCTCCTCATCTGGAGTGAAGCCGATCTTGATGTCTCCGTGCTTGAACTCCGGATGCTCCACGATGTACTGGACAGCGTTCATGATTTCAGCGATACCGGCCTTGTCGTCAGCTCCGAGAAGGGTTGTTCCGTCTGTAGTGATGAGGGTCTGGCCCTTGTACTGAGTCATCTCAGGGAATTCGCTTGGTTTGAGGCTGAGTCCAGGTACTCCCTTCAAAGGAATCTCTCCTCCGTCATAGTTCTCGATGATCTGAGGCTTAACGTCAGCTCCGGAAGCGTCCGGTGCTGTGTCTGCGTGAGCGATGAAACCTACAGCAGGTACATCCTTACCGCAGTTTGACGGAATGCTTGCCATTACATAGCCGTACTCGTCGAGTTCGGCTTCAACTCCCATAGCCTGAAGCTCATCGCGGAGCATCTTGAGCAGGTTGAGTTCCTTAGCAGCACTTGGCTGAGAGTTTGATTCAGGGTCAGACTGTGTGTCCACAGCCACATATCTTAAAAATCTGTCTAAAAGCTTTTCCATTTTATATGTCATATTATTGGTTATCAGAATCAATGGTCATTTCCGGGAATTCAGGTTCAGCCGCCTTGAAGCCGGCTACCTCTACGAACCAGTTTGCCATCTCGACGCAGTTTCCTGTAGTCTCATTAGTACAAGCTAGTCTGAAATACTCGCTGGATGCGTCTCCCAAGATCAGGAACTTATGTTCTTTTGCATATTCCTTAACCTTGACGAGCTGAGCATCTCGCTGATTTTTGGTGAATTTGATCAGGAAGGTGTTTGTCTTGCCGACAACATCGCCATCCTCATTCTTGTAAAGATGATTTGTGTACACAGCATTGGGGACATTTAAACCTTTCTCATATCCCTGCACTGTAAAGGCCACACACTTTGCCAACTGCTCAGCGTTGTACTCTTCGGAAGTGTAATATATCCATTTATAAGGCTCTGTGGTGACAGTGAATCCTTCTGTCTCCAAGCGAGCTATTACACCTGCAGCTTCCTTCTCCTTGATGAGTACGAAGTACTCTCCTGCAGCTCTTTCCAGATTATGCTGCACCTTTGCTGAAGTGAAATACCTGTCGTGGAAGGTGTAATCTCCCTGATCCAGCCCGCTCTTCTCACAGGCACAGCAGATGAGGATCAACGCTAATGCTAAAATTTTTCTCATATGTCAAATTTTCTTGTTCTATATCAAAAGCAGACTTACTGCCATTATGGCCATTCCTCCGACCACGCCCGCTATCGCAATATGGTGTTTTCCATATTTCTCAGCAGTAGGGAGCAGTTCATCCAAAGATATATATATCATAATACCCGCAACAGCAGCGAGAATCAATGGGAATATGGCTCCGTTTCCGGAAAGTTCCACCCCGAATATGGCGGTCAGTGCAAGGCAGAGCAGCGCACCGATAACCTCGCTGAATCCCGAAAGCGTCGCATACAGCAAGGCCTTACCCTTGCTTTGGGTCGCATAATATATAGGTATGGCCACAGCAATGCCTTCAGGGATGTTGTGAATGGATATGGCGAAAGTAATGCCGGCTCCCATCTCCGGATTGTTCAGCGCTCCGATGAACGTCGCAATGCCTTCAGGGAAGTTGTGGATGGCAATAGCCAGGGCTGACATCACTCCAAGCTTGTGCAGAGCCCTCTCGTTTCCTGTATGCTCCAGGACTTTTACAGCAGGAGTCTGTGCTCCCAACGAAAGTCCTGACGCTTCGTGAGGGTTTTCATATTCCGGAATCAGGAAGTCTATCAGAGTAATGATTCCCATTCCGATGAAGAATGCTATCAGCACCCACGCCTTTCCGTGCTCCATAGCCCCGCTGGCCATTATCTCGGCCTGAGCTTCAGGATAGAGTTCTGCAAGTGATATGAAGATCATTACTCCCGCACTGAGTCCCAAGGCTCCGGCAAGGAAATTACTGCTGATCTTTTTGCGGAACAACACAAGCGCACCGCCGACGCCGGTCGCAGAACCTGCGATCAGCGTCATCAGAAGCGCACTTATAATTCCGTTCATATATACCTATATCTTTATCTTTATGCCTTCTTTGTCTTAAGCGCAGCATATATCATATATATGATGATAGCTGCGTAAGGGATGATGGCAATCGGTTCTGTCCAAGGTGACGGCTCCATGAATGCGTCAACCTTCGCAAATCTGAGGATTGCGCTGACAACACCCATGAGGGCACCACCGGCGATGAATCCTGAAGCAATGAGTGTACCTTTCTCGGTACGAGCCTCGTTAAGAGCCTTGTCCTTGCTGCGGCTGCCTACATACCAAGAGATCGCTCCACCCACGAGCATTGGGGTGTTGAGGTCGATCGGAATGAACATACCGAGGGCGAAAGGAAGTGCAGGAACCTTGAAGAAGTTCAGTACGAGTGCGAGCACCGCACCGATTCCGTAAAGAAGCCAAGGAGCTCCACCGCCGTTCATCATAGGCTCGATTACTGCTGCCATGGCATTTGCCTGAGGTGCCACGAGGGCATCCTCTCCTGTGAATCCATATGTCTTGTTGAGGACGAGCATCACACCACCTACAGTCGCAGCCGCCACAAGTGTGCCGAGGAACTTCCAGCCTTCCTGCTTCTTAGGTGTCGATCCGATCCAGTAGCCGATCTTGAGGTCAGTGATGAATGCGCCTGCAACAGAGAGTGCAGTACATACAACACCACCGATGATGAGCGCTGCTGTCATTCCGGCAGTTCCGTCAAGGCCTACAGCTACCATGATGAGGGAAGCGAGGATGAGGGTCATGAGGGTCATTCCGCTGACTGGGTTCGATCCCACGATAGCGATTGCATTTGCTGCCACGGTAGTGAACAGGAAGGCAATGATACCTACAACGAGGAGGCCTACGACTGCATGCCATACATTATGTACTACCCCGAAGAGGAAGAATGCGAATACAGCCAGGAGGGCTACAGCGATTCCGATTACGATGATCTTCATCGAGAGATCCTTCTGAGTTCTGATGACTTCAGCTTCAGAGTCGCTCTTCTTTCTCTTGAACTCGCTGGCAGCAAGTCCGAGTGCAGACTTTATAACTCCGAAAGACTTCACGATACCGATGATACCCGCTGTTGCGATGCCTCCGATACCGATGTGTCTTGCATATTCCTTGAAGATCTGGTCAGCTGACATCTCGCCGATAGTCTGAGTGATACCTGTGTTCATGAGGTCAATTACCTGTCCGCCCCAGATGAGGTTCATCACAGGAATGATCACCAGCCACACGAGGAATGAACCGCAGCAGATGATGAATGCATACTTGAGACCTACGATATAACCAAGTCCGAGCACAGCAGCTCCTGTGTTCACCTTGAGGAGTACCTTGGCTTTCTCAGCTATCGCCGAGCCCCAAGGGAGTATCTTAGTCGTGATGGTGTCGCTCCAGAGTCCGAATGTAGAGACGATGAAGTCATAAAGACCTCCGATAAGTCCGCTGACAAGGAGAGTCTTCGCGCCTGTGCTTCCGCCTTCTCCGCTGACAAGGACCTGAGTTGTTGCTGTTGCCTCAGGAAAAGGATATTTACCATGCTGCTCCTTCACGAAATACTTTCTGAAAGGAATCAGGAAGAGGATACCGAGGATACCTCCGAGAAGTGAGGACATGAACACCTTGCTGAAGTTCACTGTCAGCTCAGGATACTTGTCCTGTAAAATATAAAGTGCAGGCAGGGTGAAGATGGCTCCCGCAACAATGGCTCCCGAGCAGGAACCGATTGACTGGATCATCACATTCTCACCAAGCGCATTCTTGCGTCCGAGTGCTCCTGACACGCCCACTGCAATGATGGCGATAGGGATAGCAGCCTCAAACACCTGGCCTACCTTAAGACCGAGGAATGCGGCAGCCGCTGAAAAGATGACAGTCATCAACAGACCCATTCCTACAGAATATGGGGTTACCTCCGGATAGGTTTTCTTCGGAGACAG
>CANBDZ010000119.1 GCA_947367375.1 uncultured Bacteroidales bacterium
GACCTTTGTGTCGATTATTGCCCTGGAAATGACACAGTGGTTCTGAGATCCCCGGTCAAGCCGGGGATGACTGTGCTCAGTCTGTGAAGATATCCCCTATCAAGCCGGGG
Organism: uncultured Bacteroidales bacterium; assembly: GCA_947367375.1. Lineage (GTDB taxonomy): Bacteria > Bacteroidota > Bacteroidia > Bacteroidales > UBA932 > Cryptobacteroides. The sequence goes on from CANBDZ010000119.1 coordinate 111, forward strand.
ATGACGATGTTTGAATATCGTGTTGTAAAAGTGTTTACAGGTATATCATTACCAATAAAAATGTCCCCACACATCAGCATCCAGATATATTGATTATTTAGTTACCTTTGTGTCATATATATACAGATATGAAGAAACTGTTTACCATATTATCATTCGTACTGTTGCTGGCCATCTCCTGCACCCGCTTTGATGACTCTGCAATATGGGAAGAACTTCTGAACCATAGGGAGAGAATAGAAAAACTGGAACTTGAATGTAACAGGCTGAATTCCAATGTTGAGGCAATGCAAGCCATACTGAAAGCCCTTCAGACCAATGACTACGTCACCAATGTCACCAAAATTATGGAAGGCGGAGTCGAGGTAGGCTACAGCATCACCTTTGCTAAAGGCGGAGCAGTGACCATATATCACGGAACTGACGGCTCCGACGGTGCAGCCCCCAAGGTCGGCATCAAAAAAGCTGGCGACGGCGAATATTATTGGACAGCTGACGGTGAGTGGCTGACCGATGAGGACGGAGCGAAGATCCCGGCAGCGACAGCGCAGGGGTCTGAGGACAGTCCATATATCACCCCTCAATTCAGGGTGGCTGAAGGAATATGGTATATATCCTTTGACAACGGCAACACCTGGCGACCGATCGAGCCGGAGGAGGAACCTGAGCCTCTTTTCCTGGCAGTCGACGCAACCAATGAGGATTATGTGATTTTTACTCTGGCAGACAGCTCTCAGGTGAAGATCCCTAAATACAATAAGGTCAAGAACTACTGGTACGGCAAGAAGATGCTGATGCTCGGTCCGTCCATCTGTATCGGATCGGGATTGGCTGTAAAGACAGATGCGTTCCCATATCTTGTGGCTGAAGCTTTTGGAATGGAGATAAAGAATTACTCCATCGGCGGAAGTACAATATCCAAGAGATCAGGCGATTACGATGAGTGTTATGTGAGCCTTAAGAAATGGGAGGAGGACAAGGCGGCCGGCTATCTCGACACGTCAAAGAAGTATCTTGTAAACATAGAGAATAATAAGGAAAACTGCTATCGAATATACTCATATAAGAATTCAGAGTGGGTTGCCGGAGGCTCTACTTCCAAGACAACGGGCAGAACGCCTCTTTCTGACAGGGTGGCTGCCATGGATAAGGATGCGGATGTGATCATGCTGATGGGCGGCTCAAACGATTTCTATTATAATTGGGCTCCGTTCGGCGACTTCGATGCTTCGTCATATCGAGGACTGGGGTACACGGATGAAGGAATCAGTGCGGGTACGATTACTATTGATACTTCGAAAAATCTCATCACAGATGATATCGAATTAGTACATCATGCGGGTCCGAATGCAAATGGTTGGAATCCTTCTTCGGAGAACTATTATTCGTATGTAAATATTCCTATTGTCGGCGGAAAGGCCGTTCAGGTCCCGTGTGGCAGACACGCCTGGATGCTCGATAAGGATGGTGAGCGTATCCTTGATATAAATTTTACGCTTGACGTAAAAGACCACACTACCATTGCACCCGAAAATGCAGCATTCCTGACAGTATGCTTCAGATATGACCAGATAGATCCTGAAGATTGTGCGGTTTATATGCAGGCAGAACATTCGCCGACAAGAGAGGGTATGGCTTCAACTGATCCTAATGAGACCTTCTGCGACGGCCTCCATAAGCTCTGCAGATACCTCAGACACACTTATCCGAAGGCTGACATCTTCTTCCTTACTCCTATCAAGCGTGTGCAGCAGGATGTATGGGACTGTGTCTATCCGGAGGACACCAACAAGTACGGAAAGACCCTGAATGATTACCGTGAGGCGATCATAAAAAGCTGCGAGTATTACTCTATAAATTACATCGATATATACACCCTTTCCGGACTCAATCCGCACATCGATCCAAGCCTGTTTGCTGACAAGGACAAGGCTGTCCATCCTAACGAAGAAGGACACAGGATTCTTACTGATGTGATCGTGTCGCATATGCAGGCTATGCATCAGTATAAGTAGTTGTTACGCTAGCGTAACAGCACGAGGTTTTCTCGAGAAAAATACCGACATTTGTCAGATTATACAAATGTTGAATCTATGAGAAGACTGCTTGTGTTGTCATTTGTGCTGATGTTGTCAGCATGTGCACGTTTTGATGATACTGAAATATGGGACAAACTCCAGGATCACGAGGAGCGTATTGAGATGCTGGAGACCTTGTGCGACCGTTTGAATACCAATATAGAGTCGATCCAGACTCTGCTTTCAGCAGTTCAGAACAATGATTATGTGACTGATGTTGTTGCCTTGATGGAAGGCAACAATATTATCGGTTACACCATATCCTTTGCCAAAGGTGGTCCTATCACTATATACAATGGAACAGATGGTTCATCTCCGAAGGTCGGAATCAGAAAGGCAAGTGACGGTGAATACTATTGGACAGCCGATGACGAGTGGCTCACTGATGAAGATGGGGAGAAGATTCCGGCAGCAGTGTCAGAAAGTGATGAGAATGGCAGATATATAACACCTCAGTTGAGAATTGCAGACGGCAACTGGTATGTCTCCTATGATGACGGAAACACCTGGCGTCTTCTAGGTAAGGTGGAGGAAGACGAAGAGGACCAGTGTGCATCCTTGTTCCAGAGCATTGACACAACCAACGCTGACTATGTCATCTTCACTTTGACCGATGGCACCGTGATAAAGATCCCCACCTATACTAGGGCCAACAGTTACTGGTACGGCAAGAAGATGGTCTGTAACGGAGACAGCATACCGGCAGGATCGTGCTTGTCATCTGTGACTCAGGCTTTTCCGTACCTTGTGGCTGAACAGCTTGGAATGAGTCTTGTCAACTATGCCATCGGAGGAACTGTAGTCGCCAAACGATCGGGAGACTATGACGAGTGTTATTATGATAACGCAAGATGGGAGTACGACAAGAGCAACGGTCTTCTGGACAAGACCAAGAAGTATCTTGTGAACACAGGAAAGAACACCAGCCGCAACTATCAGATCTATTCCTACAACGGCTCGTCATGGGTCGGAGGCGGCACGTCGTCGGACAAAGCCGGAAGATACACCCTTTCTGACAGAGTAGGAGAGATGGACGATGACGCGGATGTCGTTATGATAATGTCAGGATCGAATGACTTCTACTACAACTGGAATCCGTTCGGCGATTTCGAGGATGGCAAGTATCGTAACAGCAACTACACAGGAAGCACCGGCTCTACCGGAACAAAGACAGAAATCAACACAGACATCAACCTGATTGACAGCGAGGGAGTCGAGTTTATTCAGTATGGCGGCCCCGGATCTGAAACTTCTGCTCTCAAGGACATTCACGATTACTTCACTTACGATAAGATTCCTGTCAAGGCCAACCACGCGGTCAAGGTGCCGTATGGCAGAAACGGATGGTGGCTGGACAAGGATATGAAGGACATTTCGCTTGTCAACTTCACCAACGATGTCAAAGACTTCACAGCCGTGGCACCGTCAAATGCGGTCTACCTGATAGTATGTTTCAAATATGTTGAGATCCAGCCGGAGGCCTGTGCTGTCTATCAGTCTGTAGAAAGCCTTGTACCTACATTCGGTGAAGAGAATCTCCTTAAAGTTCACAACGTCGAGCCGATTGAACACTGTGCTCCTACTCCGGAATCTTCGACAGTGGATTATTCCTACACAGCATACTTTACATATGAAAAGATCCCTGTCACCGGCGGCCGTGCAATAAAGGTTCCATATGGCAGAAATGCCTGGTGGCTGGACAAGGATATGAAGGACATCTCTCTTGTCAACTTTACCAATGGAAGCGATGACTTCACCCACGTCGCTCCAGCGAATGCAGCCTATATGACAGTCTGCTTCAAGTATGCTGAAGTCCAGCCGGAGGATTGTGTCGTGCAGATGTCGACGACAGCTCCTGGAGGACTGTTCGCTGACTCCGAGGGCAAGGCTTCAAATGAGCCGAACGAGACCTTCTGTGACGGCCTTCACAAAATGTGCAGGACGTTATTGAATAAATATAAAAACAAGGATATAATCATCCTCATCCCGATCAAGAGAGTGCAGGAGACACATTGGAGCTGCGTCTATCCGGAGGACACCAACAAGTACGGAAAGACACTTAACGATTACCGTGAAGCCCTCATCGAATGTTGCGAGTACTATTCGATCCCGTACATCGACCTCTACACCCTCTCTGGTCTGAATCCTCACATCGACCCGAGCCTGTTCGGCGACACCGACGGCAGGGCAGTCCATCCGAATGCCGAAGGCCACAAAAAGATGGCGGCGGTCATAGTGGCACAGATGGAAAGCATGAAGAAATATAAAGAGTAGTCAATATATGAAAAGATATATAACCATCATCCTTGCCGCTTTGGCGCTGGCGGTTTCGTGCACCCGCTTCGACGACTCTGCCATATGGGAAGAACTTCTTAATCATAGGGAGCGAATCGAGAAACTGGAGGCTGAGTGTAACCGTTTGAACAGCAATATATCTGCGTTGCAGGTTATTCTTGAAGCGATCCAGAGCAAGGATTATGTGACTTACATTGTCAAGGTCGTGGAAGACGGCGTCGAGATCGGCTACAGCCTCACTTTCGCCAAAAGCGGGACTGTGACCATATATCACGGAACCGCAGGCGAAGACGGAAGCACCCCTAAGATCGGCATCCAGAAGGCGAGTGATGGTCAGTACTACTGGACATCAGACGGGGAGTGGCTTACCGATGAGGAAGGTGAAAAGATTCCTGCAGCCTATAGCGACGGTGGTGACGGTAAATATGTCACACCTTTGTTCAGGGTAGCCGAAGGAGTCTGGTATGTGTCTTATGACAGCGGCAACAGCTGGAGACAGATAGTACAGTCTGAAGAAGAGGAGGAGCCTCCATTGTTCAAGGCCGTTACCTACGATAAGGAATATGTTTACCTGACTCTTGCTGACGGCACAGTCCTCACTATTCCTATAGATGCGTCTCTGTACACAGATGTTCCTCAGATAAATAATTCATATATAAGGCCTAAGGCAAAGGACGAACCTATAAAGATTCTCTGCTTCGGTTCTTCGTGGTTCCTCAACACATGGTGGTACCTGAACAAGATAACCGGTAATCTTGGCATCAACGCCGAAATCCACGGCTATTATGTCGGACACTCTTGTTTTGATGAGTGGATTGCTTTGTACAACAATGACCTTTCACCGTTTGCCGGCTCGGAAAGTACCCGCGGATCCTATCGCTATGTCTCTGTGAATGGAGAAAACTACACATCTTCAAAACGTGTCAGTGGCGGAACCTTCGGTGATCAGGAGTTCAGAGACGCCTGGTATGAAGACCTCGTGTCTGAGGATTGGGACATCATCGCATTCCAGCAGGGTGCTCATCAGGCTCCGAAATGGCAGTACTGGGAGAGCGGTCCTGAACTTGTCTCTATCATCAGAAGACATTGCGGGCCTAACACTATGATTGCCTTCAACAGCACCTGGACTCCGTCGGTTACAAGCTCCTCACTTCCAAATGACACTGACGGCTTGTGCAGCAAGACCCTGGAAGGTCAGAAGTTGTGGCAGACGATGAACTTCGACAACTGCAAAAGGTTTATGAACATTACCGGTATCAGCAATGTGTCTCCGAACGGCGCGATGATGTACACCCTCAGACGTGATCCGAAGATGAACATCGACGGCGATGACCTCTGCTATGACGGTCTGCATCCAAATCACGGTCTTCCGATGTTTGCTCTGGCTAGCGTGTTCTACGAGACATTTATTGCCCCTTTCTATGGCATTTCCATAAAGGAATGTACCTGGCTGCCAACCGCTTCCGACAAGAAAGGTCCGTTCAACAACTCAGTCTTCAGACCTGTCACGGAGGCACAGAGAGACAGGATTTATGAATATGTGAGACTGTCCCTGAGCAACAGGTTCGGCTTTAATGAGCCTTATCCATATGTTGAGGAGGACAGTGGATGGACTAAAGTTGAAGGTGTGGAGGTGAAGAATACTATGCCTCAGGAAAGCGGCTATTCCACATCGAGATCGGGAATTGTCACAGAGTACAGCGGCTACGACTGGTCGAAGTACGATGTACGCGTTACCTGCCGCTATGGAGGCAATGAGTTGATGTATGCAGGCTGCTTCTGGGGAGAAAATGACACCTATCTCGGAGGCTTCTGGAAATCGACAGGCACAGCCAAGGTATTCAATCAAGTCGTATTGACAGAGGAAGACCTGCCTGAAGGTGTGTCATGGTCAGATGTCGTGAAGATAGGCCTGTCAAGTCAGGAAGATGAGTCATTCGGCTTCCGTTACACAACCCTGGAAGTCCGTCCGAAGGATCCTTCAATAAGTGTTCTAGCCATAGGCAACAGTTTTTCAGTGGATGCTATGGAGTACCTGTGGGATATTGTTAAGCAGGCAGGCTATGAAGAGGTGATTTTGGGTAATCTTTACATTGGAGGCTGCTCTCTCGAGACGCATTCTAAGAATTTTAAGAACAATTCAGCGTCATACACTTATTACACAAACACTGACGGGTCTTGGAAGAGCAAAACTTCTTCAAGACCGATAAACGCTTTGGAAGACCACGATTGGGATTACATCACAATGCAGCAGGCCAGTGCAAAGTCCGGTCAGCCGTCATCCTATGATCCTTATCTTGACCAGCTGATAGAGATAGTAAGGCAGTATTGCCCCGATTCGAAATTGGCGTGGCATATGACTTGGGCCTATGAGGAAGGTTCTAAACACTCAGCCTTTCCTAACTATGGAAACGACCAGATGACTATGTACAATGCCATCCTGTCGGCCGTAGAAAGTGAAATACTTTCCAACGAGGAATTCAAGACAATAATTCCCACAGGCACAGCTATCCAGAATCTCAGGACCAGCTTCATAGGTGACAATCTTACCAGGGACGATCATCATCTGTCTTATGACAAGGGACGTTTCCTGGCAGCTTTGACCTATGCCAAAGCCATCACGGGATGCGATCTGTCGCAGATAACATACACTCCGTCAGCCTATACTTTCACAGCAAATACTGTTGCTGCTATGAAAGAAGCCGTTGATAATGCCTGTGCCCATCCATATGAAATCACTCAGTCAACATATCTTCCTGAAGACGAAATCGACTATGCTACGGCATCCCTGACTGATATTTTGAAATGGGAAGGATACGATCCGGCCGATTATACCCAGATGGATGTTGCAATGACAAAATATGCCTTCTATAATTCGACAGATGCTGAATATATTTCTACGATGCTGACTCAGGAGAATTCAAATCGAAACAATATCCTTCAATTTGTAGCCACACCTATCTACGATAAGGAAGACCTTCCATACGGCACACTGATCGTGCAGCGCAGCGGTCAGCAGCATCGTCCGGAAGGTTGGACTGCATTGGATGTCGTTACCCCATCAGCACAACGCCCCGGTCAGCAGACCTCTACTATAGTTGAGGTAACTGAAGAGTGGTGGGGTTCCTGGAACTAC
>CANBDZ010000120.1 GCA_947367375.1 uncultured Bacteroidales bacterium
TAGGCTTTTAACATTTCGTCGAATTCAGCATCGCCCCTTTGGTTGGGTACGCCATGATTTTCCGACAAGATTTTTGCAAAATAAGTGCTCAGCTTGGTTGCGCCGGTCAGATTCAAATGCAGGCCGGCATCATAGGTGTCCACCTGGTAGTCGATGCGGATCTCCTCCACATGATCCAGGAAATTATAGAAGGAAAGGCCGTGCTCCGCGGCGTATTCCTCGATCTGCGCATCGTACTGGTCATACCAGTAGGGATACACGCTGGGGGCTTTGATGAGGATCAGCTCTGCGCCGTTTTCCTCGCACAGCAGCCGCATCTTCTCCAGGTACTCCCAGCAAATATCCCCAAAGTTATAATCTGCCAGGGTCCCCTTGGAGGGCAGCCGTCCCACGGGCTTTACCCCATCATTGACCATGTGGCCCTGCCAGGTGATCTGCTCGGCATCAAACAAATAAGTAAAATCCTCGGCGGTCAGCTGTGTGATTCGGGAGTGATACCGCAGGATAGGGAACACATAGGAAAGGAAGGTCTCGTCCTCGGTCATAGAAGCCTGGATGATGCCAACCTTTTCTGCAGACCAGCGCATCTTGTCGATGGTCAGGCGGTTGTACTCCTCCTTCACCGGCTCGCTGTAGCGCATGGCGTTCACATTGAACACCACCACCTTGGGACTTTCATAGCGGAAGGTCTCCGCCAAAATGTAGTAGCTCTGCCACACCAGCTGCTGAGAAGTACCCCGGACATAGGCCTTGATGCCTGCTTCCCGGTACATTTCCAGGGGGGTAAAGTTGGTGTAGACCTCGCAGTCACCCACGAAGATCACATCGTGGCCACCGGCCTTGTCGTAATATTCGTATGCTTTCTCGAAGTCTTCTATCGCTGACTCATAGTTGAAGCAATCATAGTTCAAGTTTCCAAACTGCGCATGCAAAAGGCCGATATAGAACTCATCATTGATCTTATCAGATATATCCAAAGCTTTTGAATATATCAGCATAGATTCGTTGTGTCTGTCTGCATTATGATAGATTCGTCCGAGGTAGTAATATGCCTTGAAGAGATGGTCGTAATCTTTGGTCCCTTCGTAATATTTGACAACCGGTGCAATCAGACTGTCCGATGTGAGGTCAATGAAATTCTTGTCAAGAGCCATAGACAGCAACAGACCATGTCTTGCCTTGAGTTCTTTGTTGTTCAGATTCGACTTGTCAATTCCTTCGAGAACGGACAATGCACTGTCCAGTCTTTCCTGAATGAATGATTCCACATTGTCAAGAATCTTTCTGGCATCCTTGATCTCACGTGCACCGCATGATAAAAGCAGTACAGCGGCAAACAATATATATATCGTTCTTTTCATCTTCGTATATTATTGTACACTATACAAAGTTAATCGGAAAAAGTTTTACTTTGAAGAAATGTCCTGTCAATTTTTGAGTCGCAAGAATCTAATAATCAGCTTGTTTTCAGAAAAGTTTGTTTTTACGTCATTGATAAAGTTTAACGCAATCAAAAAACGGGGTCATACAGCAGTATAATCCCGTTTATCCTTAATGTCACTTCACTAATTGTTTACGTCCAAAGGTAAGGCTTTCTCATTAGCTCCCTGATCAGTATAAATATGCATCGTACCATCTTCTGCAATGTGTCCTTTCGGATTAGGCGGAAGGGCTGCCACTTCCTCACTGGTTGCTTTCTTTCCGTTTATATAAATGTCGGGAACTGGTTTTTTCTGACCTTTCTTTGATGGATCGACTGTAATCTTGATGACACCTTTCTCTGTTCCGTATTCCTTCAAAGCATCTTCAGTCTTGAGTACTTCCATTGATGTTATGGTTTCCGGAGCGATTGTGTTGAGATCATATCCTGCCGGCATTCTTTCTCCATTGACGACAATCACCAGATCTGATGAAGAGATTTCTATATTAGCGCCATTTTCGTATTCTCTCCTGATTGTGATATCAGTTTGGTCCGGGAGCTTGAAGATTACAGGGAACACATATGAGACCGGAACAATTTCACCGTTTTCATCTTTGCCAGGAGCCCATTGTGGTGACTCGCTGACTATGCGTACCGCCGCTTTATCGAGAATTTCATTCACGCCTCTCAATACTTTTACATCAGCGACTTTTCCGGTTTCAGTCACAGTAAACTTCACGGTGACTCTGCCTTGCGCTTTAGATTGACGAGCCTCCTCAGGGTACTTGAGATTTGCGCTTACCCACTTAGAGAACTCATTGGCATCACCACCTTTGAATGTTGGCTTCTGGGCCACATGCTGGAAAGGTATCGGCTCCTTCTTTTCTTGGCTTATCTGAGTCGCCTCAATCTCAACATACTTTCCTCCTCTTAGTTTATACACCTTGCCATCCTTATGATGAAATGCATCTTGCTCGTCAGGATGCTTGTTGACATCCCAGGTTCCGGTTGTGTAATCATTATTAGGTAGCACTGCTCCTCTTAGCATCTTTCCATTTTTCAGATAGGCATTAAGAAGAACAACATCCTTATCCTGCATACGGATTTCAAAAGCACGAGGCGTCGATAAGTTACCATTGCATAAATATGTGTCTTGACTGAGGTCTATTCCTATAATTGTTGACCTCATTTCATTTCCATTATGATCGAAATAAACCATAGTGATCGAGCCTGCCTCTTCATCAATAATGAAGTGACCTTCCTTCATGTTCTTCTCCTTGAAAGATTTTTTACTATCTTTGCCGACAGGAGTGTCAACCACAGCTTCAGGCTGCTGGCCTTCATACTGGTAATCTACCTTTGTCTCGGCAGTTGCTGCCAGAGAGATTCCCACGAGTGGGAGCACGTAGAGAGCCTTCCAGGCACTCATACGAGATGATTTTTTGTTCAACATCATAGTAATACGAGCTTTAAGTGTACTGTGATTAAAGCTGTTAGCAACTGAGTAGCCGCTCTTGCTGACAGCTTTCTTTATTAATAGATACTGATACTCCTTGATGTTTGCACCGCTGCGAAGAACTGCGTCGTCCGCCTCGAACTCATGGAGGGAACGAAGATCTGACTTGAGCATCCAGATTACAGGGTTGAACCACTGGAGTACTGTGATCAGATCCACGAAAAGAAGATCCCATGAATGCCTGAGGGCGATATGTGCCTTTTCGTGTGTAAGGATCTGAGAGTAGCCGCTCTCATAGTCCTCGCGAGAAAGCACGATGTATTTCATCCAGCTGAAAGGAGCTGTACCGTTTTCTGTAATTACGAGAGTCTCACCGCTGATGAGAGTCTGGTGTTCTCCTGAATTGATGATTGACTTGACCTTGATGATGGAGACGACTGTCATCAGCACCACACCCAGAGCTCCGATAAGGAATATACCCATAAGGATAGCCGGCCATATCGGCTCCTGAGGTACCGTTGCTGTTCCGGTCACGACTTCCCCGACAGTTTCCGCAATAGTCTCGACAGGCGTCATCGCCGGAAGCACCACTGTCTGGTTGACAGTAATCACGCAAAGCGGCAGAACGAAGGCCATAGCCGCAGTTCCCAAAAGAACGATTCTGTTGAAACGATGGAAAGTTTCCTTGCTGAGCAGCAAGCGGTAGAATATATAGAATGCCACTAAAGCGATTGCGGCCTTTCCCTGATATATCAACAAGTCAGTCATATGTAGTTCGTTTATGGATAGTGACTGTTAATTGTTTCCCTTCTCAATCTGCTCGATGAGCTCCTTAAGCTCGTCAACAGTTATCTTCTCTTCCTTTACAAGAGCAGACACCGCACTGAGATATGAGTTGTTGAAATAACTGCTGATGATTCCTTTGAAAGAACTTCCGGCATATTCCTCGCGTGTCACGACAGGGTAGTACTGGTATGAATTGCCATATGCCTTATGAGCCACATATCCATTTGTCTCCAAGGTGCGTACCATTGTCGACAAGGTGTTGAAATGAGGCTTCGGTTCCTCATAATGCTCAAGCAGTTCCTTCACGAACATAGCTCCTTTATCCCAAAAGAGATTCATGATCTCTTCCTCTTTCTTTGTCAGTTTCTTCATGTCAAAAATGTTTACGAAGCAAAGTTAACTAAATTTTCTTCACATGCAACTATTTTCATTAGTTTATTAACTAAATTTTTTAGTTCAATCTTTTAGCGACTATAGAGGCCGACCATCAAACGCAGTTCCATTGCCACAACAGCAGTCATAGCTTTCGGTATTTTCATGGTCACAAATCTGCTTATGGCTTTCCTACACGGATTCAGAAGTCTGTATTCGGTGTCATGTGTCTCGTCTCTGGTCAACATTCTTACAGGAAATGGAATTTCAAACGGGCTTAGAAGGATTGACACATACATAATCCTTTATCTCATCATATTCCGCATATCAATCTGGAAAATGAAATTACAGTGCAAGGAGGGACAGGCATGAAGAACATCTGCCCCACCACCTACAAGCGTGCTTTGGCGAGTCTGTGGCTGAAGTGGCTGACTGGATGCAGGAGCGCAGCGGATGCAGGCTGACAATCTTCTGATACCGCTCTGCCCATAGGGCAAGTCTTCTGACGGCTTGCCCGGCTGAAGTCTTGACCGGGCTTTAATGTGCAGCGTGGGATTCAGCGAGAGTTTGAGGATCTGCTTGCAGTCCTCATATTCTCGCCTGTGCGGTGGGAATGGATAGTTCTTCTATCTTACGTTCCTCATAACTTTTTACAAGCCATCTGTACATCAGTAGTAACAATACTCCACATATGAAGCTGATGGTTCCGGAAATCCAGTTGTTCCCGATATAAAGCTCAGGTATTGTCGCGAATGCATATGCAATCGTAAAGAGAATAATACCGCCGATAAAAAGGAAGCACCATTTACCTAATGAGAACTTAGATGTATATAGGGTTTTGTTCATCTTATCAAACTTGTATGGATATTATTCTTCTATGTCCTTAATGATATTGTCGAGAAGACGCTCTCTTCTTATATCTATGAAGATATCGATTCCGACAATTATAATCATTGCAGTTACTGAAACAATCAAAGCTTCAGTACTAATTATCTGATTTCTTGCCTTAATATACTCCGTAAAGAACAAAGCCATGAAAATCAGACCTATCGGCGTTGCAATCAGGATTGATCTGCGATGCCACTTTTTCACTTTCCTTATATTTAGAGCAAACATCTTAAGATCTCCTTTATAATCCAGCAATCTATCCTGCATCATTTTCTTGATCAGCAGGATAGTAATACATACGGCACAATAAGCGCACAGCATTACAGTAGTCCAAGCTGGCATTCCTACTCTCTGGATTGTAAGTACATACAGCAGATAACAAAGGGGGATGAGAATGATCACCTGCATCCATGTTCCCCAAAAGTCATATGAGTTCATTTTTTTTCTCATTGATGACCTCAGTTGCTTTTCATAAACAATATTCTGCTTTTCAACCTTTTCTGCTAGGATCCTGAACTGCTCTCGCATCTGCTCCAGTTCCTGTGAAATCTCAAAATTATCTCTTTCCATTTCTTTCGCTTTTTGACGGTTCTACATTGATTTCAGTTTCTCCCTGATACGGACAAGCTTTACAGAAACATTGTTCGCCGTAATTCCAAGAATGCTTCCGATCTCATCATAACTCAGGTTCTCCAACCACATCAGAATGATGCTTCGGTCTATATAACCCAGTTTGTTGATACGGTCGTAGAGCTGACGGATCTGCATCGAGTCTTCATCCATATCCTCGAAGAGGTTGATGTTGACATCAAGCGGAACTTTCTCCAGGGCTCGTTTCTGTTTCTTGGAATAGTTGATGCATGTGTTAAGGCTCACTCTCCATATCCAGGTGCTGATAAACTTATCTCCCTCATAGCTCTGGAGGCCTTTCCAAAGGTTGATAAGAATCTCCTGAAACAGATCGCTCACCTCATCTGCATCCTTGGAGAACATATAGCAGACCGTGTAGATCCGCCTTTTGTTCTCCAGAACGATTTGCGCAAATTCTCTTTCTTTGTTGTCCATATCTAGGGTTTTCTGAAATGTTTCTGACCATTAAACAACGGATCGGTCAAAAAACTACAGAAAAAATGAAAAATTATTTAAAATTGTCCTTCAGCCAGGACATAGCATCTTCTTCAGGTGAGTCTGTATAGACATCCGGAACTATCGGATCTTCACAGAAAACCTCACCGGTACGAGCAATGTCGCAGCTGACTGTCAGGGCAAGGATGGAGCCGTTATAAAATATGATGCTTTCATTGGCGGATGCATATCCGGCAGTAGGAGCTCCGAAGACCCGGACATAATCAAGACCTCTGAAACAAAGCAGTACAGCCTCTCCTGAACTTGCTGTCACTTCATCTGTGATGATTGCTACAGGACAATTGATGCGTGTTTCTATATCTATACCGACAATCTTTGCTACGAACTCCTTATTGATCGGCATTACGCTCTGGAACCGCCTTCTCATCTTGAATTTTAGAAGTACATCATCCGGCAGGAAGCGGTGGACTGCTGCAATCATCGGATACATGTTACCTCCATGATTGCCTCTGAGATCGATGCATACGCCCTTCACTGTATCAGGAATTGAATTCAGAACAGTTCTGGCTTATCTTAGACAGTTTTCATCATCCCCGGCAAAAGCAGGAAGATGAATCATGCAGATACCGTCTTCAATCATTGTGACACTCGGAGACACCTCTTCATTGGACCTCTTTTCACGAGCCTGTGCCTTATCTGCCGGCATAAGATAGGAATGCTTGCCTCCTGCAATCTTGGCTGCCTTGTTTATTATCTCCTGAGCTTCTTCCAAGGTTTCAGGGTCTTGTGAAAGTGCTTCCTTCTTCATCGCTTCCCATGCCTCGCCCTCAGCATAAAGTCCTTTCCTGTCCATTTGCTGGATAGCATCACGCACATAGGTCTGATTCGGACTGCTGCAGCTGATGACAGAGAGTATGGTCAGCAGAAGTGTTGAAATTCTTTTCATGTCTTAAACTATATGATTATATCTGCCGACTTCTGCTGATCCCTCCTGCATACCTGAATCTGGACAGGGGAGCCGTTTCCTTTGATATAGACAGGACTGTCCTTTTCAACGATCATCGCTTTTACGCCGTTGCTCTCAAGTTTGTTGCAGATGTCTTCTGCCGTCTGCATGTCTTCACATTCAGCGGCTACGACAAGTGCATTCTCATCTTCCTGCGTCTTCTTCTCCTTGTTCTTCTTAATAAGCTCATCAAATAGTGCTACGGCAAGAGCAAAAGAGAGCCAATGAATCAATCCAAGAGAGAAATCATCGTCGGAAAATCTCTGAATCAGCCATTCAATCACTAGAGATCCGCAAAACATGATAGTAGTTGTTGTCAATATTCGGCGGCAGATTTTGATGATATCATCACTTCTGTCTACTCCCTTCTTACGGCTGTTTAAGATATCGACGATTATGATTGCAGCTGTAGTGAAAGTGCATGCGGCAACCATACTTCTCCAGCTGACCTTTTCCTCGCCAATCAAATCAAAGAGCCAGTCAAACAGGAATGAGACCACAACATATACCAGCATTAGCACAACGCTCATCAGAGCGTATGCGAGAATCTTCTTCATGATGTTTTTAGTTTTTGTTGTCATAAGCCTTCTTTGCTTTGTAT
>CANBDZ010000121.1 GCA_947367375.1 uncultured Bacteroidales bacterium
CTTCCCTAGCTCAGTTGGTAGAGCACGACACTCTTAATGTTGGGGTCCAGGGTTCGAGCCCCTGGGGGAGCACGAAAAACCCCTCTACAGGTACCTGTGGAGGGGTTTATCTATATAAATGTTCCTAAAATGTTCCTATTTTTCAAATAGTTTATGATATATACCCAAGGACCCCCGTCTAGATTGCTCAAGACAGGGGTCGGTGGAATTAAAAATCTGTCCTTATTGACAGAACTTTTGCAAAGTTAAAGAGTCATTTAATAAAATCCAACAGAATTTTTGACTTGTTTTTGGAAGCTGATAGGAACATCGTAGGAACATTTCTGCGGTGTGAATAGGAACATTTTTGGTCTTTCTTGTCCCAAATTGTCGATCTTTCTATCTTTTAAAATGGAATTATTAAAAATAATGTCCCTAAAACAACCCTATTTTAAGCTGATTTAGGAACATTATAGGAACATTTTTTCATGAACTTTAGGAACATTTATCTTTGTTCCTTTCTTCTTGCATATTTGATTATAAGTTTCTCTTCTACAGCATTTTGTACTTCTGATGTTTTCAATAATGAGCGTCTTCCGAACTTGTATATCTTTAGTTTCCCTGCCTTAACATTCCTATGTAGTGTTGAAAGTGAAATTTTAAAGAGAAGTGCAGCCTCGTTTCTAGTCATATATTCGGGGATTTCAGCCGTATTGTGCATATATCCGGACATGGCTTTCTCTACAGCCTTTATCACAGTATCTTCAAGCTCTGCTTGGCTGAGTATGACAATTTTTTCATTCATAGCATTAGTGTTTAGTCGTCCATTCCAGTCTCGAATACTGACTTCTTGTGATTGTTCCTGAAGAAGCTCTCGATGTCTTCATCTGTGTAGTAGTATGTGTTACCAACTGCTGAGTATCCGATCAGCTTCTGATCTCTCCATTTCTTCAATGTTGCAGAAGAAATTTCAAGCAGGTCTATCACCTCCTGGTTTGAGTAGTGGGTTTTCCTGCTGTTGGATAAGATCATTCTGATGCGTACCATCTCTCTTTTCATATCTTCGATGGTTTCTGTCAGATATGTGAGTCTGTAGTCGAGTTTCTCTTCCATAGTTTATAGTGATTTTTTGATTGATATCTCGTTGATGTCGTATCCCCGGCAGTTCTGCAGCATTTCATTAAGGTCCTTGTGCTGTGCATATAGTGATGACATATCTTTGACTTCCTTGCCGGGAAACATTTTCCGGATTTCTTCGAGGCATTTACACCCTGCCTGGTCGTTATCAAGGAAGCATATATATGAGTCGTGAAGTCTGAGATAGCCGGTTGCTTTGTCAAGGTTGTTGACTGAATTAAGAACGAGTATGTCAGTTGTGGGCGTCTTGGCATTCTGGAGAACTTGCCAGGAAAGAAAGTCAAAACTACCCTCAAAAATTGACACGGCTCTGGTTGACGGCATTACCGTCCGTTTGCCTTCGGTATTTATGGTTGTTATACCTCCTTTGCTGCACGATTTGAATCCATACGGCGCGCTTAGATTATAGCCTCCAGCATTGTTCTCAAACCCCAAAGTCGTGTAATCTTTCCCTTTTACGTGGTTTCTTAGGATGACTTCTTTGCAGTATTTGTCTGCTATGCTTATAGGAATCTTCCTCTCTTCAAGGTACTTCTTGAGGTAATAGCTACAGATGGGCTTTACCTTTATGATTTCTGTGGTCGGAGCAGATTCGGGTTTTGAGATTGATTCTGTTCTGCTGGCTGCAGCAGGATCAAGTGTTTTGATGTATGACTCCGCTTCTTCTTTACTGCATTTCTTGACGGCCATTATCAGCTGTACGTTTGTTCCTCCGATGCCGGCTCCGTGATCGTACCATACATTGTCACGTTTGTTCACGTGCAATGATGGGGTCGTCTCATTTCTTAATGGAGAATAGTACATTCCTTTGCCTTCCTCCTTGCATCCAAGGTGCTCAAGAAGAAGGTCAATCGGGTAGTTATATATTGGATTATCGAACATTTTGATGAAATTTCGTCTAATTCTATCGCATTTAATCGAATTTTATATAACTTTGTGCTATATCACTAACCTATTGGTGATAATGGCTTCTTTGTTGGTTGTTGTATTATACCTATTGGTAATAAAATAATACCACGCAAAGAAAAGAATTATATTTTAGAAAACCAAATTACGAGATAATTATGTCTGATAAATTGAACCAAGAGACCCCGGATGTGGCAAAGAAATCATCTGTTGTGATACCACAGAGGCAGAGGACTCCTATCGAGATGCAGACCGGACCGAGACTCAGCGGAATCCGTAAGTATCTGGCTGAACTGGGCATCACAGGTGCTCAGCTGGCTGCGATGTGCAATGTGGACCGTCATATAATGAGACGCTGGTTCCAATCAGATGACTGCAAGATGTCAGAGATGGAGAAGATGGCCAAAGCTGCAGGATATAAATTCGAATGGCGCTGGGTAAAGGAGGATGAATAGAATCTAACTCCTGGATTTTGATAATTCATCTCTTATAAGATTGACTATCTCCCTCTTGATACGGAGGTAGTTATTTGTGATTTCTTCCTCAATCTTGTCCTCGGGCAGGTTGAGGATTTTTGGTATGTCCTCGTTATGTTCTGCTGGAGGAGGCAATATCACTTCTCCGCAGAATATCTTCGGATTGACTTTCTGCTTGAAGGTATCAGCGACGTAACCGCAGAAGGTTCCCTGTGATAAAGATTCTATCTTATGAGCCGGTAGTACGTCCTTGAGTTGGTAGGAGTACGTCACGTGATCGCTGATGTCGCTTTCCTGATATGACCTTGTCTCCCTCTCTTCCTTGCCGAATGACTTTGACAGAGTCTCGGCAGTACTGCCCTTCACCGCTCCGGCAAATACATTTCCGACGGTATTGAAGATCACATCTGACTCCTTCTTGTCATAATCCTTGACCAGTTGCGTCTTGTCCTGTGCACCGAGAACAGTTGCCACCATGTTTGACCTGGCAGTATTTATAAGGTGGTCCAGCCCTTTGAGAAGGATGGTTGGAAGCTCATCTATCAGTACGGCACTATGCATCCTGCCAGGCTTGTTTATCATCTTGAACAGTCGTGAGGTCAGTATGGCCAGCGTTGTTCCATAGATTGACTGTCTCATCGGATTGTTACCGACGCAGATGATCTTCGGGTCATCCGGATTATTGATGTCCAGGCTGAAATCATCTCCCGACAGAGTCCAGTATAGTGTCTTTGATGCGAATCTGTTCAAAGGGACTCTGGCTGAAGCGATCTGTCCCTGAAGTTGTTCGAAAGCCTTGTCTTTGATGGCATCAGCAAACGTGTTTCTCTTAACTTCCAGTTCGTCAAACTGCTTCAGCACTTCAAATACATCTCTGTAATCCTGACCCATCAGCTCGATCAGATGGGGAAATGTGCAGTACTTACCTTCGTCGTATATCCTCAGAAACCATATAAGGAGATCCACGTAGCATACAGCAGAAGTAGAGAAGAAATCCTCCTTCTTTTCCTTGCCTCTGCTTACATTGCTCATTATGATCTCAGCAACCTCCGTGCTGTCGATAGGATCTGTCAGATACCTTGGATGTATCGGATTGAAGCGGTGCGAGTGTATCGGATCATCAAAGTTCACCGCATAGAACTTCGGCTTTACCTTGAAGCAGTCGTAATGATCCAGCAGTTCGTTAAGGACAATTTTCGTAAGATCCGGGTATTTGTAATCGTACACGAACAAGGTATATCCCTTACTCAGCATCTGCCGGATGAAATGGCGGTATATGGCTGCGGTCTTGCCACTTCCGGGAATTCCGAGGATCAGTGTGGCACGCTGTGGTGAGACTACATTGGCATAACCGTCACGGATCTTTCCTTTATACTGATAACGGAACGGAATGTTCACACTCAGATCATTCTCGATCAGCTCTTCACATTGCTCGAATGTATCCCAATAATCCGGCAGATTGGCATTGAAACTACGGAACTTCCTACCGAGAAGTACTGCCCCTGCCAGGAACATAACATATCCCGTAAAGGTAGCCACTAGATACATAACTCCATTGCCAAGAAACGGCGATGCCATAAACACCGCGAGTCCGGACAGCAGAGGCAAAAGTATCTCTGCCCAGCTGGAGTCCTTCGAGTTTCCGGATCGTACTATGAACGACAACAGGCAGAAGAAAAGACAGAGACCTCTCACTGCCATTTGTGAACTCATAACTCCTGACCTGTAAAGCTGTATCATCAGAGTATTAGTCATATCTGATGATACTCCCACCCTTACCCAGAATGGATAAGCATAATAATAAAGAATAACTGTCAAGATGACTCCTGACAACATCAGGAACATCGAAAACATAGGTTTTGTTCTTGCATCCATCTCCTCAATCCTTTTCTCAAACAAACCTTACAACATTTTGGACGCATTCTCCTTTACAACTTCGGGCCTTGATTATTGCGTCCTTGCTTCATATACACCTCATCATCCCTCCTGCGGTTCCTTTCCGCACCTATCGCAGCTATGGTAATGGCTGCCAGATTATCGGCAGCGGAAGCTGCATTTCCCTTTTCACCATCCTGTTCCTGCCACAACTTGTCCGCTCTATCGAGGTCTTCCGCGCAGATGCCCTTTAGTTCGCTCGCCTTGAAGCAGCACTGTTGTTCGTGATCGATGAATGTTGCACCGAAGATACGCCCCTCCGAACTACGGGAAAACTCTACGCATATTCCGAACTTTGCCAACAGGCTTCGGAAATGCCTCTCCGATGTTGCGTTGTCGAAGCAGAACTGCACGACCTTGCCAGTGCGTTGCCGTTCGTCATTGCACTTGTCTTTTCCGCAATCGAAGGAACGCAGAAGAATTTGCTCATAGACAGGAGTGTAGAGATTTTTCTCCTTTATGCGTCCGGTACAACGTTTCCCCGTGGTGGGATCAAGACCATAGAAACTGATTTCCGTACGACCGCAACGGCTTTTCATAACCATATCCACGCCAAGGCTTCTCATAGCAGCTTCAAACTGGTTGACAGTCGTGAAATGGTATTTCATCACATTTCTCATCAGTGACTCAATTTGTCCGGAGTAGTTGGGATTTGTCGGATCAAAGCGTCTTGTCTTGATAGCATCGCTCTTTCTAAAATCGTTAGATTTTCCTACAGTAAATCCGTACTTCTTAGCTAGTTCACGCAACAGTTTGGCACTTCTCCGACCTTCAAAACTGTCATTGATCTTCTTGCCGTTTTTATCTACCCTGACAGACACGATGTGATAATGCTCGCGGTCAATATCGTTGTGCTTATATAGGATATATGGTTGATCTCCATAACCCATTCCCTCCATATACTCCTTGACAAACTCTATCATCTTGTCTTGGTCAAGTCTCTCTCCCGGGGCAGGATTTATACTAGCGTGAAATGACATTTTTTCCGTTCTTATGCTAGCATTCTCATATTGCCGGAATGTCGCCATCGGGTCACGGATGTCGTCGATTTTTGAATAATAGGTCACCGAGGCTGTTCCCTCGGAGACCTTCTGCTCGTTGTAACCTACTGTAACAGAGACGCTAGATGCAGGTTCTGCTATCACTATTACCATAGTAATGAATCCATATCAATATGATAAGCCTGTTCTATTCAGTTCTCCTTGACTCCTGGTGATATGTCAAGACTATAGACCCAGACATCAAGATTGAGGTGAGTCTTTGCCTCTGTGATATTCAAGGAGGCACGGAGTTCCCCTGTGACTGATACATGTCTGCCTTTCTTCAGCAGTTCTGATGAGCCGTTTTTCTTCATCCTACAGGTATAGTAGGTTGGCTTGCTGTCCTCACTTCCTATCTTGGGTGAGTTTACTGCAACTGAGAATCTGACCATTTCAAGGTCGCCTTTGCTTTGGAACGTCTCACAGTCTGCTGCGAGATGTCCCGAAATAATGATTGTCTGCATAATAGTTTAAGTTTATGAAAGTTCTTCCTTGATTTCGCATACCTTGGCAAGTATGCCTTCCATCAGAGTCTTCATTCCACTGAGTTTATACTCCATGGAACGAGTGGATACGACAGGTCTGCCGTTGCTCCCTTTGAGCTTGACGGCTGTATTGACTGCCTTTACGACTTGATTGTAGTTTACTCCGATCTTCTTGATATCTGCCCTTAGGATCTCAATTTGTTTGCAGATATTCGCATCGGAACTGACAAGTTTACGCCTCTGAATCTTTCTTCCGAACAGGCGTTTTCTGATGAATTTTGATCTTGATCTGAAGCCCTCGAGCGA
This sequence comes from uncultured Bacteroidales bacterium, assembly GCA_947367375.1. Classification (GTDB taxonomy): domain Bacteria; phylum Bacteroidota; class Bacteroidia; order Bacteroidales; family UBA932; genus Cryptobacteroides. The sequence continues at coordinate 6,265 of CANBDZ010000121.1, forward strand.
CATCATTGTCGCAAGATCGATGGCTTCCTCATCCGTAATACGGAATGTAATTCTGACTGTTTTGTTCTTTCTCACAATGCTCTCCTCCTCTAACAGTTTAACTATGTCTCTATCACAACCTCCTGACCGTTGTCTGACAGGAGCGACTTCGGAGCGTACCCTGTAATGGCAAGATGAGCCCCTGCGGGGCGGAGCGGACGGAAGACTTTGTCTGACGAACGCACATCTTGCTTTTAGACCCAAGATCTAAAATGGATGGGTTTCCTAAGTCTGGGACAAAGTTGCTAAAAAATATTGACATTTGGAAATAAAAATAAACCTATTGGTTTGTAAATTATACCAAAGTTGTATATTTGCAGCGTAGTAATGTGGTTGTTTGGTAATGTGGTAGCATAGTAAAGTGGAGTTGTGGTAATTACCATTCGTGGTAAAGTGGTATTGTGTAAACATAGTATTTACCATTAATTGTAATGTGGAAGTATGGTATAATGGTAAACTTGTAATATGATATAATGGTGATATAGACTTGAATTATGAATCAGATTGACAATTTCAGACAGGTATTAGGACTTGATGCTGATACTCCGAAAGAATCGGTAGAACAAAGTGACTCCTCTTCAAGGGCTCAGGTGAAAAAGGAAAAGGAACAAGACAGTCAGGAAAGACTGAAGCCCGTGAAGCGACAGAGTGGTAATGACTATGCTAAGTCTATCCGTATATCAAGCACGGTGCATAGGAAGATACGGTTGCTTGGGATATGGCTTGACCAGAATGGCGTAATGCAGTCTCCTTCTGTGAGCGATATCGTGGATGATATGCTGGAGTGTTATGTAGAGACTAAGTACCCGAAAGCCAAAAGTATGATTGGGAAGAAGTAATTGTATCAGGTATCGATAAAACAATTAACTTTGTATAAAATACATAAAACGAAGGTCTATGCTGACAGCAGAGGAGGTAAAAGAATTATTACTCGATCTCGAGAATGAAAGGGTTGAGAGGACTATTTCAACAGACAATACAGAAAAGTTCTCACAGGCGATATGTGCGTTTGCAAATGATGTTTGCAGTACTGGCCTGCCAGGCTATCTGTTTATCGGTGCATATGATAATGGTACTTTGAGTAGGCTGAAAGCTACAGATAGACTATTGAAGAACCTTTCAAGTTTACGCAGTGAGGGCAATATTCTCCCAGCTCCTTCCATGAGTGTTTATACCTGTCTCTTATACACATCTCCGAGCCCACGAGACCCTAAGACATCGCGTATGCCGTCTTCTGCTTGAAA
>CANBDZ010000122.1 GCA_947367375.1 uncultured Bacteroidales bacterium
CATTGGCTACGAGCTCTCTGAGGAAGATCTCGTGATCTGAGTAGAGAAATTTCTTAATGACCGGGAATATGTTCTCGGTGGTTACTCCAATTGTTCCTGTTGTTGACATATTGTTTTGTTTTTATGTTTCACTTAGATCCCCGGTCAGGCCGGGGATGACAGGCGGCTGTCAGTTCTGGTGACAGGCGACATGTCGGCCCGGAGGACGAAAAAAGGCCGTCCTGTCGGGGACGACCTTATATTGTCAAATTATGTTCCAAGTGGGTCCTGACTGACAAAATGTCATATCAACTGTTTTGAGCAGAGTTTCGTTGTTATAGAAGACTATCGTCACCGTGCCGTCATAGACTTCCGATCTGTCCTCTCCTATGCGTTTGTGTCGGAACTCTGTCTGGAGGGTGTCTGCCATCACCAATGCACTATATGTCGATTCCTCCGTAATGACACCGTCAACATTCACCTTCAGAAGAAGCCCGTTCTCAGTTTCCTCCAGCACAGTCACATCCAGCGCTATTCCCTCTCCGCTTCCTATCAGCCACCTGTTCTCTTCTTCCCTCAGGACAGTAAGCTCATTCTTGTACCCCATCTGAACTACGCAGATGCCCTTAGGTGCAAAGAAATCCTCTCCTTTGTAGTTGTACTTGTGATAATCGTATGTGTAGACACCATCTTTCAATTGAAGCCCGGTCCTTATCATGTCATATTCCTTTGACACTTTCAGTTCAGCATCACCCGCTTCAAACTTAGCGATATAATAGGCATTGTAGAAATACCTCAGATAGCTGCTTACATTATCTTCAAAAATCCGGCTGCAGAACTCTGTCATATATTCGCCACTGGTCGGATTCTTCACATATGGATCCACGACCTTGCACGAATATAACGCAGCAACTGCCAGCAGACAAATAAAAAGCTTCTTCATAACCTTAAAATCTATAACCTACTCCTACCATTCCTCCCATATACATGCTTCCTGAGCCTAACTCAGCAAAACCTACGAATCTGCGTCCCACACTGACACCGAGCAGAACTGCTTGACCCGCGAGATACGCATCTGAAAGATCATCAAATTTTCCGCCTGTAATTCCCAGTCCCAAAGAAGAATACACTCTCACAACCTCCCTTGCTACCCAATTGAACTTGACCTGGGAAAGGGCTGTCACCACTACACCGCTCACATGTCTTGTCTTCAAGTCTGTCATCGCATCATACTTATTACTCCAGATCCCGTTTGTGGCAAGTCCGAACGAAAGGGTAACTCTTTTTCTGTAATGGACGTCGAGCGATGCCATTATATTTCCCGTCATGTAGGTCGGTCCGTCGTATTCCGAAAAAAGGTCCTTTATCGGTGTGCCGTTGTAATAAGGGGAATCATAGTAGAAGTGGGTGAAGTTCTCGTAATCGAGCGTCGGGTAGCCGCATATGCCGAGCCTGAACTCGTATTTATATGGCAACTCCGATGTCCCATTTTCCCGGGCCTGAGCGTCGGATGCGGCGACGAGCGTCAGCGACAAAGCCGCTGTCATTATATATATGAACCGTTTCATATCAGAACTGATATATTTCATTATACTGGCGTTCGCCGTGATATTCATACTTTTCGACATCTAACACTTCGATCTGGCCGTCATCGTTGCTGTCCCCTTCGAATCGTACTTCAAGGGCACCTTTCATCACCACATAGCAGTCAGATATGCCAGGCACGGCTCTGTAAACCTTTCTTGTAACTGGTCCTAATGTCTTGACTGTAACCTCATTGCCATCATCTGTCGTAAAGTTGCAGGACATTTCGATTATCCAGCTGTAGTATGGGACATCTTTACCCTCAGCAGGAGTTTCATCCACATGGCTGAATAAGATCTCATATGACTGATAGCCTTTATAGTCACACGCGAGCCTGTATTCATAGTCAGAGCCCTGAGTTCTTGACAGCCTCATTGTGGTCTGTGTGAAATAACGGTCAAAGGATCCAGCATCTGTCTTTATGACCCATTCCGAATTCGGCTCAGACAGGGGCATCCCATACGTGTCGAGTGAAAATCCATAGAATTCATTCATTTTATATCTGGATTCGCCTGTCGCAAGAGCGGAGTCGTATATATATCCCATCGTCATCTTCTCTTCAGGGGACATAGCTTCGAACGCCTCTATGGACATTGCTGTCTCCACCATAACCATCGGATACTCGAAACGGCTTTCGGCTTTGAACTCTACCAATTGCGGAAACATGTGGTAGTTCGAGGTGTCAGAATCATTTAATACACAGGCATTCAGCGACATAGCACACAACGCCGATATAATTATATTTTTCTTCATAGTGTCGATGATTTATATGTCACATGTTTAGAATTTGTAGCCGATTCCGGCTCTGCCGCCGAAAAATGAGACTCCGCCGCTCCACTCTGCGAAGCCGAAGACCTTGCGGCCGAAAGTGACGCCGAGAGGGGTCAGCTGAAAGGTAGGAAATGCAAAGAGCTCCTTCTTTTCTGTTCCCACTATCAGGCCGAGACCTATTGACGAATACATAGAGAATGCAGGTCTGCTGATGTAGTTGAACCTGGCAGTCGGAATGACGTGGAGGCTGAGTCCTGTCTTCAGGCTGCTGGTCTGGCCTTTATAATTGTACATCGGTGTCCAGACTGTGTTCAGGTAGCCTGACAGCGCGAAGGTAAAGCGCTGTGTGATGTTGGTATTGTACTCTGCAGAAAAAAGACCGACCATTGTGCAATCTCCGTGATAGTCACCGTAGACATGGTCAGTGTCTATTTGATTATAGGAAGGCTCATGACTATAGCCAAAGAAGAGCTGGTCGATGAGCGGATAACCGGCAAAGCCGAATCTCCAGTCATGCTTGTACTCGGGCTCCGTTTTTGTCTGAGCCGAGAGGCTGAGGGGAAGGAGCAATGCAAGAAGAATAAGTGTACGTTTCATAGGCGACTGTTATAAGACCGGGATATAGATGCGAAAAGCACTATGAATGTTGCAATGTCAATTATTAAACGGATAGGGCGTCTGCTCTGTGCGTTTATATGTTATGTTGTACTTGCTTCTGTTCTTCTGACTGGCTGTTTTGGGACTCCTGACCAGCGGGTTCGGAAGAACACAGGCAATTGAAACCGCCTGATGTGTGTTCAGTTTGGATGCATGGCGGTCAAAATTCTGCAAAGCCGCCGCCTCTACTCCATATACTCCTTTCCCGGTCTCAATAATATTGAGGTAGACCTCCATTATTCTCTCCTTACTCCACAACAATTCTATAAGTAGTGTGTAGTAAGTTTCAAAGCCCTTTCGCCACCACGTCTTGCCGCAGAATGTGAAACAGTTCTTGGCCACCTGCTGGGAGATCGTACTGCAGCCGCGAATCTTCTTACCTTTCTCTTTGTGCTCTTTCTTCATCTTCTTGAGCTCCTGGAAATCGATTCCATTATGTTCCATGAATCTGCCGTCCTCGGAAGCCAGAACCGCACGTACCATAACAGGAGCGACATCCTCTATATCTACCCATATACGCTGATTGCGATAGCCTTTCTCATCGATATTTTCAATGCTTCGTTTCAGCATAAGAGGAGTCCATCTGACAGGCACGAACTTGTAAAGCATCACCCACGCCAGGCTGAATATGACAAAGCCTGCCGGGACGTAAAGAAAGAGTATTTTGAAAATCCGCTTCAACATGCTTCAAAGATAGCTATTTATAGCTATTCTTATGCAACATGCCACATCATAGTGACATAAAAAAAAGATCTGACGTTTCAAGTGACGTCAGATCTCATATTCAATATCAGGATGAGATTACTTGTACATGAATCTCTTGATGCTCATCTTTGGAGTCTTCTCGAACGGCTTGTCCATGAACTCTACGATGTTAAGCTTGCTGTAAGCCGGCATCGACTTGTTGACCTCTGTCATGATGACAGTCTTGTACTCTTCGAGGTTCACACCCTCTGACTTAGCCTTCTCAGCATCCATATAAACGAGGGCTGCGAGTCTTGCGCCTCTGTCAACAACCACTGACTCGATCACATATGGCTGGTTGTTTACCACTGCCTCGATCTCCTCTGGATAGATGTTCTGACCGTTAGCTGAAAGGATCATGTTCTTGCTGCGGCCCTTGATGAAGATGTTGCCCTTTGAGTCAAGGAGTCCGAGGTCACCTGTACGCATCCATCCGTCCTCAGTGAATGCTGCCTTAGTAGCCTCCTCATTCTTGTAGTAGCCGCTCATAAGGCTGTAACCCTTAGCCTGGATCTCACCTACCTTGTTATAAGGATCGTCAGAGTCGATACGCACCTCAACACTGTCAACGCACTTACCGCAAGACTTAGACACAAAATGTCTTGAAGCCTCATATGCAAGAAGCGGAGCTGCCTCTGTCATACCGTAACCTACTGTGAAAGGAAGCTTGAACTTCTTGAACCACTTCTCTACATCTGGGTTGAGAGCTGCACCACCCATCACGATCTCACGTACATTGCCACCGAAAGCATTAAGGAGGGTTGTACGGATCTTCTTGAAGATGATCTGGTTCAAGCCAGGGATTGCAGTGATGACCTTCATTACAGGCTTGTTCACTACAGGAGCAACCTTGCTCTTGAAGATCTTCTCCATAACGAGTGGAACTGTCACTACGAGGTAAGGCTTAACCTCTGCCATTGCTCCGAGAAGGAGTGCCGGAGTAGGAGTCTTGCCGAGGTAGTAGATAGACGAGCCACCGCAAAGTGGATAGATGAGCTCGAACATCATACCGTACATATGCGCCATAGGGAGCATAGAAACGATCTTGTCCCCTGGATATGAAGGAAGTCTGTCCTGACCAAACTCAACGTTAGCTGAGATACACTCGTAACGGAGCATTACACCCTTAGGTGCGCTTGTAGTACCAGATGTGTAGTTGATGATCGCAAGATCCTTGTCGTTGTCAGTAGGGTAAGTCACATCAGCTGCAGAGAAACCGTTTGGATACTTCTCGGCGAAAAGCTGATCGAGGTTGTCGTTAGCTGCCTGGATCTTCTCGTCTGCTGCATAAAGAAGCGAAAAGTCGCTTGAAGAGATCACCGCCTTGATTGTAGGCATCTTTGTGATGTCAAGCTTTGCCCAGATGTCTGAGTCAGTAAGGAGCACGAGGCTCTCTGAGTGATCGACGAGTGAGTTTACGCTGTCCGGATGGAAGTCCGCAAGGATAGGAACGAGGACAGCCTCATATGTGTTAGCGGCGAAGAATGTCACACCCCAACGTGCAGAGTTCTTTGCACAGAGAGCAACCTTATCGCCCTTCTTGATTCCGATTGTTTCAAAGAAAAGGTGGAACTTTGCAATCTGAGTAGCAAGCTCACCGAAAGTGAAAGTTTCGCCACGGAAATTACCAAGGGCCGGGCGCTCCCAGTTGGCTTTTACAGCCTCTTCAAATCGTGAAAAATAGTGTTTCATCCTAAATTTATCGGTTTAAGTTTCCCACACAGGAATTATTGAATTTTCGAGGTCGCAAATGTAACAAAATATGCTCTCGCGCATATATAATTTATTATATTTGTGGCGAAACGCCATTTTTTGTGGTAAGAAATCTATCAAAATGGGAACATCGAATATGAAAAACCGACCTATCGTAGCTTTGATCTACGACTTTGACGGCACGCTGTCACCTGGAAACATGCAGGAATTCGGATTTATTCAAGCCATCGGCAAGAAGCCGCAGGAGTTCTGGCAGGAGAGCGACGACATCGCGGCAGGCCAGGACGCCAGCAACATCCTCAGCTATATGAAGCTGATGTTCGACGAGGCCAAGAAGGCAGGAATCAAACTCAGAAGAGACGACTTCCGCAAGTTCGGAGAAAGCGTCGAGCTCTTTGAAGGAGTGACAGAATGGTTCCGCCTGATCAACGACTACGGCAAGACTCACGGAGTCAAGGTGGAGCACTACATCAACTCGTCGGGACTCGCAGAGATGATCGAAGGCACATCCATCGCCAAAGAGTTCAAAAGAATATTCGCCTGCTCATTCCTATATAATAAGGACGGCGAGGCAGAGTGGCCTGGAGTGGCAGTAGACTACACAGCCAAGACCCAGTTCCTCTTCAAGATCAACAAGGGTATCCTCAGCGTTAGGGACAACAAGAAGGTAAACGAAAGCAAGATCGACGAGAAGAAGAGGATCCCGTTCCCTCATATGATATATTTTGGTGACGGAGAGACCGACGTTCCGTGCATGAAGATCGTCAAGATGTTCGGAGGAAACTCGATCGGAGTCTACAACCCTGCCATCCCTAAAAAGAAGAAGGTAGCGGAGAAGCTCCTGAGACAGCACCGTGTAAACTTCATCACTCCGGCTCTATATACAAAAGAGAGCAGAACCTACAATGTGGTCTGCTCTATTATAGACAAGATAAGGATCGATTTCGAACTGGCCCGTCTGGCCAAGGAAAAATAAACCGTCCTACTTTACAGTGACTTTCAGTTTTGAGTAAGCCCTTTCAGCTTTTGCGAGGGCTTCTTCTACTGTTGCATCAGTCGCAAGGATCACTCCTACACGTCTGTGGCCCTTGATCTCAGGCTTTCCGAAGAGACGGATCTGTACGCCTGGCTCAGCAAGAACTTCCTCAAGGTTCTCGAACTCATACTCTGTTGTGTTGCCCTCTACCACGATAGCCTTTGAAGCTGACGGACCGTAGAACTTCACTTCAGGAATCGGAAGGCCGAGGATTGCACGTGCGTGGAGCGCAAACTCTGACATATCCTGAGAGATCATTGTAACCATTCCTGTGTCGTGCGGTCTTGGCGACACCTCGCTGAAGATGACTTCGTCTCCTCTTACGAAGAGCTCTACACCGAAGATTCCATATCCTCCGAGCGCGTCAGTAATCGCCTTTGCGATGGCCTCCGCCTTTGCCAAGGCTTCCGGTGCCATCGCCTGCGGCTGCCATGACTCACGGTAGTCTCCGTCCACCTGATGGTGTCCTACAGGCTTCACGAATGTAGTTCCTGCACAGTGGCGTACTGTAAGGAGGGTGATCTCATAGTCGAACTTCACGAAGCCCTCAACGATGACCTTTCCGCCACCTGCACGGCCGCCTTCCTGAGAGATAGTCCATGCATTGTCGATGTCCTCCGGCTTCTTGATAGTGCTCTGGCCGTGTCCTGATGAGCTCATTACTGGCTTTACAACGCATGGGATGCCGATTTCAGCGACTGCTGCATCGAATTCCTCGCGTGTTTCTGCAAAGCGGTAAGGCGATGTAGGGAGTCCGAGAGTCTCGGCTGCAAGTCTTCTGATGCCCTCACGGTTCATTGTAAGGCGTGTAGCCTTTGCTGTAGGGATCACATTGTAGCCTTCCTCCTCAAGCTCGACAAGCTTATCGGTAGCGATGGCTTCGATCTCCGGAATGATGTAGTCCGGATTCTCCTTCTTGATCACTGCCTCCAATGCGTCACCGTCAAGCATTGAAAG
>CANBDZ010000123.1 GCA_947367375.1 uncultured Bacteroidales bacterium
CAGGCCGTGGCCATTGTCGATAAGGATGAGCATAAAAATAGGGAATTGGTGGTTAGCCGATTCCCTATGCGAATATACGAAATTTTATGTGAATAATGTCGGATCTGGTAGTTTTGTTGATACCTTAAAGCCCTCTGCTTTAGCGATTTTAATGATTCCGTTTATACCATCCTTTGTCCACTGTGTGTTAACGAAGAAGACTATCTCATCTGCTGATACGAGGCGACGATCAGGTCCATCTGGCATATATCGTTTTGGTTTTAACTTGTTATCCCAAGCATTGTATTCTTCTTCTGTGCATAGGAGTCCTTTGAACTTATATCCGCTGCAGCAGAGTTTGTCGCTGAAGACCTCTTTAAGTTGAGCATAGGTTGCATCTGGGTGTTTACTGACGTATGCCCTTACTACGTCAAGGACAAATCGACTCATAGAGACATATGAACCACCGTTCAATGCTAATTTCAGATTTCCAGATCCTGTTGTAGTTGTAAGTGCTTCTTCTCCTTCTTCCTCTTCTGGAAGATATGATGGCCATGTTTCGATCGCTTTGGCTGCTATCCAATTTGCTCTTTCCGCAATGGTCTCTTCATTCCACTTAGGTTGTGTGATTACGTCAGTGAGAGTTTCAATATCTGCTGCATAGTGAGTAATGCCAAGGTTTTTGCCCTTACCGTTTTTCTTGTCTCTCCATGAGGCGTTGCTGATGGAGGTGTTTAGTTTTGATGGTAGCATTGCAAGGTTACCAAGGCAGTGAATTGCATCCTCTCTTTGATCTTCAGTATATTTAGGATGAACCGGCCAATTCTCTTTCCAGCTCTTAGGCATAATGTGCTCAAGAGAATATCTTTCGAATGGATAGAGTTTGGTTGCATGTGGTTTGCCTTCTCTGATAGCAGTTTCGATCAGATATAGAATGGCAAGTGCCTTTTTGTTCGGATACCATTGAGTATGACATGCTTTGGTTATCTGCCTATCACGTGGAAGGGCCAATGCCTGACTGTCTTCTTTGTTTTCGATGTAATCTTTAAGGGCCTCAAGTGTGGTGACCTTATTAAGAATAAGCATTTCAGCAAACAAGTCGCTGAAGTTCTTGTTGTCGCTCTTGCAAATCTGGCGTCTAAGAATGTATGATTCAATGTATCCAAACATCGCGTTGCGTTCCTCGATATCATTGACATTCTTGAGAAGGTAGAGGACATAAGGGACGATAGTGGTATATTCAAGGACGAATATAAGGAAGTTGATTCTTTCAATTCCCGGCGTTCCAGGAATATCGCCTTTGGCAATGTTAGGATTGATATTGTCATGATATAGCAGAGCATACTCAAGTATGTCGTATATCATTTCTTTTTTGTCAAGATTGTAAGTTCCGATGAGATCTTTGTAATTGTTAAACAGACCTTCTGACCTACGATATCTCATCTTGTGGTCAGCACTGACTTTTATGTTAGGGTCTTGTATCTTGATGTTAAGATAAGCCGTGAAGAAGAAGTCGATGTTCGCTCTTTTAAGACGACCAGATGTGACTTCGGCATCCCAATAGTTTGCAAGCTCTCTATCTTTCTCGAAGATTGGCATCCAGAGTTCTTCGTATTCCTCACGAGTGCTTTCTGTGAAGAAGTAGTTCTTAAGGAGTTCTCCGGTGGTGAGGCGTACTCCAAGTGAGTTGATAGTGTCAAAGATAACTTGCTCATCTTCTCCTTGCTGAAGGGATATGCCGATGAATATGACATGATTTAGGAGAACGTCAATATCTATTTTTTCAGGCTTGATGTTTTCCTGAAAGTAGTTATAGGCTTTAATGATATTGCTTGGGAGTTCAGATACATACTGCTCGTCTTTATCCATTGCAATAATTGCCTCAAAGTCTTTGCGATCGTTGATACTATGACGGATTGCAATCTGTCTCGTCTTGGTTTTACGATCTCTAACCATGAACTTACTGTCGAATGTTTCCATGTCGTCAGTTTTCAAGCATAGAGCCTTGAAAAAGAGAGCAAAGGTTGTGAACCTCTGCTGGCCGTCGATTATGCTCTGCAGGTCAAAAGGAGAAATTCCGGTAGGCTGCTGCTTGAGGATGATCGATCCAAGGAAATAGTCCTTGCCGGTACTAGTGATGTATTCCATATCTGAAAGGAAACGAGACCACTGGTCTTCCTTCCATACATAGCTTCTCTGGTAATAAGGAACCTCAAGGACTCGGTTTCCATTGAGAATATCTGCTAGTTGTTTTGTTCCTGCATCCATGGGTATAAGTTTTATGCTGTGTTATTCTGCTTTCAAAATGAATTGCTCCATTGGGCCTTCTATGTCATCTTTGATGCTTATAGATATGGCTTCTTTGTTGGCTCGGCCTTTAGGGGTATTCTCAAAGGCGAGGATGATTTCTTCGTCGTAGAAGTCGGTACGGTAGGCTTTGCCTATGATTTCATGAAGGTGCATCCAGACGAATGGGACTGGAAGAACTTTTGGACGTACTTTGAAGAAACTGTATTTGCGATTGAGATTCTCGATGAGGTCTGCTCGGATTACGGCATGGAGTTCTTCTGACCAGTCTTCATGGGTGGCGTAGGCGCGCATTACGAAGAAGAGGTTTATGTAGTATTCTCTTAGTAGCAGGGTGTCGCGGTCAAAGAGACGATCCTCAAATTGTCTTTGGATGTCTTCTTTGATTTCTTTGTTTGCCTGTAACTGCGGGTCTGCATAGTCGATTCTTCCATCGGGAACGCCATTGCGGATGAAGAAGTTCGGAGTGACATTGTAGCCTTCTGTGAGGGAGTCTTTGAACTTCTGCATTTCCTCAGTTTTTGCGGATAGATCCATAGGGATAGAATCACGATATCTGAGTTCTTTGAGTTTCTCAGATCCTACGATTTGTTCTAGGTACAACTGCTCTACGTTGTACTGAATTGCGTTGCGTGCATAGGTGAACTGCTTGTAGAGAGGTGCACCGGTAATGTCGTGTGCATCTTTGTAATACTTACTGTCACCGATGAAGTATATGTTACTGTTTCCTCCGATGAGCGACCTATCCAGGTAGATGTGGTCAACTATCTTGTCGTCGTTCTGGTATTTGAGTTTTGCAGGTACGTCATCGTCACTGAGGAGTTCATCGATCATCGTTTCAAATACGATGTGGAAGTTGCCGACAACAAGGAGATCCTTCTTGTCTTCGTTGGTACTACGGTTGTATTTGAAGAATGCGTCGAGGAGCTTCCAGAGTTGGCGGAGGTCTTCTCGGAAATACAGGTTACGTGTACCCTTTATTTCTTTTGGACAAATTCCGCTTTTGACCATCGCCTCGACTTTGGATGCCTGGATGATAGGGTAGGCGAGTTCTCCGAGGTTTATCTTGAGGTGATATTCCTTCTTAAGGAAGTTGAGTACGGAGTAGAAGAGGATAATCAACTTTTCATTGGTGTCAATCTCCTTCTTCTTGTTTATCGTCTGAACATAAACTGGTTCACCCGTTTTATGGTCTACATAAGGCTGAGTGCGAGATATCGTGCGCTGCCAGCTTGTGTTATTATTTCCGCTATGGTTTTCTTTTGTAATGGTTGTAAAGATTGTTTCGTGTTCTTTAAGAAAGTCCACGAGTTGCATTGCTGCACTGAGAAAATCTTTACTGCCGGAGTCTGCACTGGCACGGCTACGCTTGAGTTCTGCTTCTTCAACGATTTTCGTACGCTTGTTTTCATCGAAGAAACGTTTGATGACCTGATGGACCCAAATAGAGAACCCAGCAAGTTCCTTGAGCACTTCGCTACCGTACAACGGATTCTCGGGTGATTCGAGTTCTATGATATTTTCAGGTTCTGCGCCTTCAATTCCAAGGAATCTATATTTACCATCCTTGTAGAGAAGAAGGGCCTTTGGCAGAACGAAGACCGGGCCGTCATAAATTTCACGATTATAGATATAGCCAACATAGCGTGTCTTTACTTTGTCGTCACACTTCTCCAACATCTTCCCGAAATATGATTGCAGGAGATGTTTTGGATAGAGATAGTCTTCAAAGTAAATACGCATGGCTTAAACTGTGACAGAATCAATCGTTATTCAGTGTCGGTGTTTTCTTCGCCTTCAGTAGATGCTGGCGTTGCAGCTACTACCTTAGGCGATTTCTTCTTGCCAAATTCTATATAATGCAGGAAGTCTGCAAGGAGTACATCTCCATTTTTGCTTGGATCTATCTTGTCCTCTTCTGAAGCATCAACTTTCGGTTCGTTGAAGAGTTGTGTGAACTTGAAAGGCTTACCGTAAAGGTCGCGGAAGAAGAATGACTGTGGGCTATTGTTTCCTGCATAGAGGTCCTTGCAGACGTCATTCCATAAGTAGAACATAACCTTGTTCTTGAACTCTTCTGAGGTCATGTTCTTTCGTATGAAAAATTCTCCCATCTGCTTGTCCTCACTATCTGATGCTTCAGTGATCTTGTCATTGAAGAATGGGAGATAGTATAGCCAATGGTAATCAGTGCCGTTTATACTGAAAGTGAAATCAGCATCTTTTATGTCATAATTTATCTTCACATACTTCATTTCCCAACGACGCTTGAATGCAGAATCCATAGGGAAGAGGCTCTGGTCTGATGTGTTCATGGTTGCATAGATGTTGAAGTTTGCTGGAAGGCAAAGCTTCTTGCAATCTTCGATACCAGCCTCATCGCGAAGATACTTCATGAGTTCCTCTTCTGTGTCGATAGGGAACTCCGATACACCGTCCTTTCTATCAAGCAATTGGAAGAGATCGCCGAAAATCTGCGCGCAGTTTCCGCGATTGATTTCTTCGATGATAAGATAGATTGGAGTCTCTGGATGCTTCTTCGCTGCGACATATGCATTTGTAAATACCTGAGGGATAAATCTATAATCTAGCTTGCCCTCATTCTTAACCGGCTTATAACAACCAACAAATGTAGTATAGTCATAGTCTGGATGGAAGGTTGTACGGAAGATGTTAGTCGTACCATCGTCAAATACAACAGTCTTTTCACCGTCTAGCCCTTCTGTCATCTTTTTTACCTCATGAGATTTACCCGTTCCTGGGCAACCATAATAGATTTTTTGTATAGTTGGACCGGTATAGGGATTTTCCTCGTCAACAGGAGAAGTTACTTTACTAGCTGTTTTATTTATAAACTTAGGCTTTAAGAAGAAATGATATTTTCCATTCTCATCTATAGCTCGTATGAAAATTATATCGGTTACATATGGTAGGCATATGTGACTGATATAATTATAATTGGCATAATACTCATCACCTTTAGGCCTTGCTAAATAGTATCTTTTGTCAATATTTGTTTCGAATCTGACATATAAGGTGTCATCCTCAATTGCCATGGTCTCTTTGAGCAAACGATCATAGAGTTTTGAAATGTCCAGACGATAGCTTTGTTTTGGATGCATAAATTCATCATGTGCATCAATCAAGTATAGCAGAAGATCTGATTTTGAGAACTCAAACAATACAGTCTTTTCTCCATTTGGGAAAAAGAATGCATCGAAAATTGCTTTATTGGCAGATGAACCTATGTGGATTCTCTTTTCACCACCAGGTTTTTCTTCTCCAAACACCTCTCCATCTTTAAGGAGTTTAAGTTTTGGATCTGCTGCTGAATCTTTTAGATTCCAATGACGATAATCACAATCTATATACATAATCCTACCTATTATGAGCGAACACGCCGGTTTTTATTATTTGTTTCACAATGGCCATCATAACGTCAACGACAATAGAATTTCCTGCTTGTCTTAAAGTCTGCATTGAGGATACCGCTATTTTAAAGTCATCAGTGTATCCCATTAAACGTAATGCTTCTCTATCTGACAGTTGGCGAAGTATTAACGGTTCATTTTGAACAGTAATATAATTGTCTACACCTGCTCTATGGTGTTGAGTCATCATTTTCATTAATGTACGTGCAATAGGAAGGTCTGTTTGTGTAGAAGTCTTGTAGTTCGCTGTACCTCCCGCTAAAACATATTTTTGTACAGCCGGTGTTAAAGTAAACTTCTTATCTGGTTTGCCAGGAATCTTCCCTACATTTAATGCTCCTGTTTCTAAACTGTATGTAAAATGTCCGAATGCACAATTGTCTTCAAGAAAATCCTGCATTGTGTATTTTAGCTCAATCGGAACAGGGTATTTAAACTCATCACATTTTATGTCTTCTCTAATGCCAATTACAAATAGCCTTCTTCTACTCTGTGGAATGCCGTAATCTGAAGCATTAAGGACTTGTGGCTCAGAAATACGATAATTTAGATCGTTTTCGAATACGCTTCTCATTACGTCCCAGGTGTGTCCATTATCATGAGTAGTTAAACCTCGAACATTCTCATATATAAAGACTCGCGGTTGCGTTTCTTTTACGATACGGGCAAACTCGTAAAATAAAGTACCTCTAGTGTCGTTTAATCCATACTTTGCACCAACTGCAGAAAATGCTTGGCACGGGCTACCTCCGACTAATAGGTCTATATTATCTTCCCTATAATCAGTTCCGTCAAGAAACCTGATGTCGAGATGGAAATTGTCGTCAGATAGTTTGTCTCCATAGTTTGCCATATAAGCGGTTTTCACAAAGTTTCGTTGGCGACAATTCTTTGCATATAAATCATCAACGAATTTTTTCTTTTCATGCTTAGATGGTAATGAACAAGTTTTAGTTCTTATGCTTTCTGCAATTGAGTCTTCCTTTTTACTAAGAGTTTCTAATCTTAGAATATCCTTAGGGTCGCTTAGCTGCTTCTTGCTCCTAAGCTTTTTGAGTCTAGTATAATCTTCAAGGTCTTTTCCAGATAGAAGATTAAGTTCTACGTCACCATTATCACAGGCAAAAACTACATCATAGTCTTTGCCTAGTCTGCGAAGAGCATATTCTATAGAACCTATTCCAGAAAAAACAGTTGCTAACTTCATTTTATTAAAATATTCCAGTAAGTTTCAGTTTGTTAACAATAGCCATTAAAACATCAACAACAATTGAATTTCCGCTTTGTCGCCACATTACATTGTCATTGTGAAGGATTTTAAATGAGTCAGGGAATCCCATAAGACGTAGACATTCCCTCGGGGTATACATTCTTATCACTCCTTTTTGTCCATTCCAGCTTCCAACATAAGCCCTGTTAAGGATTTCTTTAGAATGATGACCATCTAAAGGCTCAAAAATGAAATCACCATTCCAATTGAATTGCTGATTGGCTTTTTGACATTTCTGAATTGTATAGCCCACTTGAGCACGAGTAGGATGCGTGGTGACGAATTCAAATCCTTTTTGACCTAGGTAATATTTAGCATCAATTACACTTTCTAGAAAATCTGCATTTGTTTTTTCAAGTGTAATCTTAGCTGGAAATTCAAAAGGGTGCTTCAATGCCAAGTCCTTACGGAT
>CANBDZ010000124.1 GCA_947367375.1 uncultured Bacteroidales bacterium
CTTTTCAAGCAGAAGACGGCATACGAGATGTCTTAGGGTCTCGTGGGCTCGGAGATGTGTATAAGAGACAGTCATAACGGTGCACGATTCCGACCGTTGTGAGAGGGAGATGGTCATGGAAACCGTCTGAGCCTGGTCAGACCTCATAACGGTGCACGATTCCGACCGTTGTGAGAGGGAGATGGCCATGGAAATCCGTCTGAGCCTGGTCAGGTCTCATAATGGTACACTATTCCGACCGTTGTGAGAGGGAGATGGTCATGGAAACCGTCTGAGCCTGGTCAGACCTCATAACGGTACACATTTCCGACTGTTGTGAGAGGCTAAAGGGGGCAAAATCGGGATGGAAATACGGATAAATTTTGCTATTTTTGTTGGTTATTTATGAGTATTTCCGTTATGAAGAAACTATTCGCCATTTTCGTCGCTATGTGCTATTTGGCTATCGGATGCCAGAGGTTCGATTATAATGCTGTTCTGGATCAGCTTCGCGATCACGAAAACCGTATCGAACAGCTTGAAACAGAGTGCAAAAGACTTAACAGCAACATCGAAGCGATGCAGGCTTTGCTGCAGGCTGTCCAGAGCAATGACTATGTCACAGAGGTGACAAAGCTGATAGAGGACGGAATTGAGGTCGGCTATTCTATCCGCTTTGCCAAAGACGGAGCTGTCACAATTTACCACGGCAGCAAAGGCGAAGACGGTGCGGCACCGAAAATAGGCATACAGAAGGCCAGCGACGGCGGATATTACTGGACTTCTGACGGCGAATGGCTCACTGATGAGAACGGCGAAAAGGTTCCTGCTGTGTACACAGGCAGTGGAGACGGCTCCTACATCACTCCTCTCTTCAGAGTGTCTGAGGACATATGGTATGTTTCCTATGACAACGGCAACAGCTGGAAGGAGATTGGAAGAATACCTGATGAGGAGGAAAATGAGGAGGAAAATGAAGAGGAAGAAGAGGTAGAGGAGGAACTCCCTATATTCAGTGAAGTGACATACGACAGCAACAACGCCTACTTCACCCTGGCTGACGGCACTGTTCTCTGTCTGCCTTTGAAGTCTGAGGAACTTGTAGAGCTATATCAGGAAGCCAAGAACTATGTCTCAAGATTCCAGCATCAGGCCTACATCAATCAGAAGAACACAAACGACAATCTTGTCGACATCATTCTGTTTGCCGGACAGTCAAACAGCTGCGGAAGAGCCGAGCTGACTGACTGCACGACAGAGGACGACCTCATCCTGGAAGTCCCTATGACCAGCGGCTTCTCATTCAACAACACTGCATCCACTGAGCCTCTGCAGATCGTAGAGCCGATTTCAGCAAACGGAACAAGCGGCTATGGATATATCCCTGCCTTCATCAACTCCTATTACGCCACCACAAACAGAAGAGTGTGCGCCTGCTACAAAAGCGTGGGAGGCACAATGATAAACAAGTTTGTCCCATATGTTCTGGACGACCTCACCGGAGAGCCGACTGCAACAAAGGGGACTTACTACAAGCAGATGGTGGCAGCCGTACAGCACGCTGAAAAGAACATCGTCGCAAACGGCTACGAAGTGGGAGAAATACTGATGGTATGGTGTCAGGGAGAATCTGAAGCATACTATCTCGGCTATGAGAACAAGTACGCCATCACATACGAAGAGGGACTGACAACTGACGAGCAGAAGATTGACTGGTACAAGAAACAGTTCCTCAGCCTTTTTGATGTGCTTAGAGCGGACGTCGGCCTTTCGGCAGGATTCATCATCAGAATCGGCCACAGAAAGTCAGACGAAGTCATGAATATCCCTATCATCCAGGCACAGAGCGAGTTAGGAAAAGAGGTGGAAGATGTCGTACTCGTGTCTACCTTGTTTGCAGGAGCCAAGTACTTCATCAAGGAAGACGGATCAATACGAAACCTGATGAGGGACCAGTCACATTATTTCCCGGAAGGATACGCAAGAACAGGTCTTGAAGCAGGTGTCAACGCAGGAATCTACATCAACTCCGGCAAGATGATAAAACCGATCCTGCTCGAGTACAACACCCTTACAATTGACGACACAACTGTCTACGAGCGACCTGTAGACAAATTCCTCTACGACCCTTGCAGAGTGGATTTCAACACATTGAAGAAGTAACCCGAACCATATGAAAAGATTCATAATCTACATACTGTCACTCCTCACTGCCCTCTCCTGCCAAAGGTTCGATTACGAATCGATCCTCGAGCAGCTGCGTGACCACGAGGAGCGTATCGAACAGTTGGAAGCGGATTGCAGAAGGCTGAACAGCAACATCGAGGCGCTGCAGGCGGTGCTGGAAGCATTGCAGTGCAACGACTACGTGACAGACATCGTCAAGATTATGGAGAATGGGATCGAAATCGGCTACTCGATAACGTTCGCTAAGGGAGGCTCGGTGAATATATATAACGGCGCAAACGGCAGCACACCGAAGATCGGCATACAGAAGGCCTCTGACGGCGAATATTATTGGACAGCCGACAACGAGTGGCTCACCGACGAAGAGGGAAATATGATCCCGGCATATAACGACGGCAACGGGAAATATATCACCCCACAATTCCGTATCGCCGAAGGCATATGGTATATTTCCTATAACAACGGAAACACCTGGCTTGAACTCGGACATGATGGCGAGGAAAACGAAGGTGAAGAATTCTTCCAGGATGTTACCTATGACGAAAACAATCTCTACATCACGCTTGCAGACGGAACTTTGGTCAAGATCCCGAGAAAGAGCGCCGAGAAAGTCAGCAGGATTGCCCTTGCCGCATCCACAGCATCTGCGACACACGAAGGTTACATCCTTCCGACTCAGACTGTCGGCAAACCCGTTCAGTATGGCGCCCACTCGACCAGCTACATGTTCGTGATTCCTGCTGGAGCCCAGGTACACATCGAGCCGGCATCAGGCGGCAGCTACGGTTTTGCGCTCTGCGACACCGCAGACAATGTCATCGAGTACACCAACAACTCTGCAAACTACTCTTTTGCAACCCAGTACTCGGAGACTCACCTCTGGGCGTCTGCTCCGAAACTCGGCACATCATGCTACACGATAACCTACAGCGAGCCTCAGAGCAACTACTGGACAGGCAAGACCATCTGGTGGTGCGGCACATCTATCCCGGCCGGAGGCTACCCTCAGATGGCAGGCGAAATGCTCGGAGCCACAGTCATAAACACAGCCACAGGAGGTTCAATGTGTAGAGCGAACGTGCGTACCGGAGACTACAACGGAGTGAATATATCCAATATAACCTCATCACTTTCAATGACATCAGAGGAAGTGGAGAGATTCATCGACAACTACAGCCAGATCCGTCAGCTGGACAAGAACAAGAATCTACCTGAAACTCTGGACGACGCGTACAAGAACCGCATGCGCCAGGGTACCTTCGAGGTCAAGCTTATGCCTTACCTTGACGGCACAAAGCCGATGCCTGACCTCTGGATCATAGACCACGGTCACAACGACTGGAAGTACCGCGACTCAAAGGGCAACATAGACATAGCTCTGGAGCCGACAAGAGCAAACATTGACTCAGGTGAACTGGCGGAGGACACCTTTATGACTGAGACAATTGACGGAGTCCCATATGCAAGACTGCAGTCCTTCCTCGGAAGTTTCGAGAACATAGATCCCGCAAAGCTTGACGACTTCGTGTGCAGCCTGAACAGAAACTGCTACTACGGTTCGCTGAACTTCATCACCACCTTGATCCTGGTCCACAATCCACGTGCAAGGTTCATGATGATAGGCAACTACTCCAACGAGAAGTCCGGAGAGACCGGTTACGCAGCCCTGATCCCTGCCCAGAAGGCATGGGCGGCTGACTGGTGCTTCCCGTTCTGCGACGTGGCATCATGCCTCGGCACATCACTTCACATCATTCCTGGAACAAACGATTACGAAAATATAGCTTCGCACTACGACACCGATGTGTTCCACATCTATTGTCCGGACGGAGTGCATCCATCCAGCGACTCTAGCCAGCACGCTCTGGAGATCTACGCCGGCATCGTGGCCGAATTCATAAAACAACACAGATAATCCCTGGAAAATGAAAAGATTCATCACCATAATACTCGCATTTGCTGCTGTTCTCTCCTGCCAAAGGTTCGATTACGAATCGATCCTTGAGCAGCTGCGTGACCATGAGGAGCGTATCACAAAACTGGAGACACTCTGTAACCAGCTGAACAGCAACATTTCGGCTGTAAGGACCATCATCGAGGTCATGCAAAGCAGCGACTATGTGACAAACGTCATGAAGATCGTTGAGAACGGAGCTGAAGTCGGCTACAGCATCACATTTTCAAAGAGCGGCACCATCAACCTTTACCACGGAGCTGACGGAAGCACACCGAAAATCGGCATCCAGAAGGCTTCAGACGGCGAATATTATTGGACAGCCGATGACGAGTGGATGACCGATGAAGAAGGAAATATGATTCCGGCGGCGTACGTTGACGGCGGCGACGGGCGATATATCACCCCACAATTCCGCATCGCCGAAGGCGTATGGTATATATCTTATGACAACGGCAATTCCTGGAGGGAGATCGAAACTGAAAATGAGGAGGAAGGCCTGCTGTTCAAGGATATAAGCTATAACGGAGACTACCTTTACCTCGTTCTTCCGGACGGCACTCCGGTCAGCATACCTACAGAATCGCTGATCAAGGAGATGCAGAACAGAACCTCGGAAGTCAGACTTGCAAAACAGTACGACCTTGTGGTAGGAGACCATTTCCAGTTGTTCTACACAGGAATTGTGAAGACATTCAACATAAAGAACGAAGGCATCAGAGTGGAATGTGCTGTCGGAAGACAGATGCCAAGATACTTCGAATACACTCCGACCGAAAGCGATGCCGGACAGAGTTATAAACTTACCATCACCACCCGAAGGCTGGACGGCTCTGTGATCAGTTTAGGCGAGACCACCTTGGTGGTGCACCCTAAGCTTACAGACAGCACCACACCTGCAAATGTCAATGTACTCATAATCGGCGACTCGCTAACCTACCAGGGCGAATGGGCAGGCGAAGGACTCAGGAGGGTATATGGAAGCGACCTGTCAGTCTCCCCTGTTACTCTCGGCCTAAGTAATACGTGCACTTCATATGGCACCAAGAGCCATGTGATCAACGGATTCCGTGTCTATCACGAAGGCTACAGCGGATGGAGCTGGGCAAGATTCCTCCAGAGTTCAAGTCCGTTCTATAATGCAAGCAGCAAGACAATTGACTTCAAGTACCATGCTGCAAAATATAACAACCCTGGTGCAGACCTTATCGCCATCCTTATGTCATGGAACGGCTCTGGAGTCACAGCTGATTTCGATTTCTCTGAAGCCATAAACAGGAACCTCAACGATGCCGCAACCATCATCAGGCAGGCTCACAGCGATTTCCCAAATGCCAAGATCATATGCCTGGGTCTGCAGATCAGCTGCCTGAACGGAGGAACAGGAATGTGGTACGGAGCCACAGGAGGCCTTTCAGACATGTACGGAACTGCATTCTATGCATTTGACTACAGCAAGGCCCTTGAGGAGATGGTCACCAATGAGGAGTTCGGAGAGTACTGCTTCTACATCGACACAAAGGGCCAATTCGACACAGAGTACAACACTCACAAGACAGAGGTCAGTGTCAATGACAGAAACAACACAGACAAAGAAGTCATAGGTACAAACGGAGTTCACCCTACAACAGCCGGTTACTACCAGATCGGTGACGCCTTCTACAGAGGACTCCACCGTGTGCTTCCACTGATAGCGGAGACTAAGGAGGAGCCTGTTGTGGATCTTGACATTACAAATGCAAAAGACCTTTCTGCGACAGAAACTGCCAACTGCTACATAGTCTCAGAACCGGGCATCTATAAGTTCCTCCCTACAAAGGGATGCAGCAACGAATCTGTCGGAAACATTGAGACATCAGCTTTGCTTTGGAAATCATTCGGCACCAGCACAGCTCCATCCAAGGAAGAACTGATCACTGCAACATGCTTCAAGGACGGCTACATCGGATTCGAAGTGCCGGAAGACTTCAAGGAAGGAAATGCAGTCATCGCAGCCAAGGACTCAAACGGTTCTGTGATATGGTCTTGGCATATATGGCTGACAGACCAGCCGGCCGAGCAGATCTACTACAACAACGCAGGAACAGTAATGGACAGAAACCTCGGAGCGACATCCGCAACTCCTGGTGAGGTCGGAGCCCTCGGTCTGCTCTACCAGTGGGGCCGAAAGGATCCGTTCCTCGGCTCGTCAAGCATCTCCAGTGCAGTTACTGCAAAATCATTGTACGGCAACTGGCAGATAGTCGGCTCAAGCAAGACAACAGGCACGATAAGCTACACAATAGCTCATCCTACAGCATTTATAACCCAGAGCAGCAACGGAGACTGGTATTACACAGGCAATTCCACAACAACAGACAACACACGCTGGACCACATCAGACAAAGACAAGTCAATCTACGACCCTTGTCCGGCTGGCTGGCGCGTTCCTGACGGCGGCCCTGACGGAGTCTGGGCAAAAGCGACAGGAAAATCAGCCTCGTTCACAGCAACCTTTGACTCAGCAGACAAAGGCTTCAACCTTTCAGGCACCCTTGGCTCAGACCAGACCATATGGTACCCGGAAGTCGGCTACATCCACTACACCAGCGGCACCCTGAAGGACACCGGCACCAACGGCGTCTACTGGTCAGCAACCCCTACAGATCAATACGCCTACTGCCTGATAACCAGAAACGACAACACAATCATCCCATACCAGCACAGCATGCGCACCTTCGGCCGAGCAGTAAGATGCACAAAATAACACCTGATGAGACGAATAATAATCTACATATTGTCTGTCTTTACAGTCCTGTCCTGTCAAAGGTTCGACTATGAGTCGATCCTTGAGCAACTGCGTGACCACGAGGAACGCATCGCTAAACTTGAGGCGGAGTGCAGGAAACTGAACAGCAACATAGAGGCGCTGCAGACAGTGCTGGAAGCCGTAGCATCCAATGACTATGTGACAGAAGTTGTTAAGATTGTTGAACAGGGCGTCGAAATCGGCTATTCCATCACCTTCGCCAAAGGAGGAACTGTAAATATATATCACGGCACCGATGGCAGTTCGCCAAAGATCGGCATCAGGAAGGCCTCTGACGGCGAATATTATTGGACCTCAGATGACGAGTGGATGACCGATGAAGAAGGAAATATGATTCCGGCGGCGTACGTTGACGGCGGCGACGGGCGATATAT
>CANBDZ010000125.1 GCA_947367375.1 uncultured Bacteroidales bacterium
GCAGCATTCAAGAGAAAGGAAGACATGCACAGAATGGCAGAGGCCAACAAGGCATTTGCACACTTCAGATTCTAATCCAGAAAACAGTAACGTAAAATGGCTAGAGATCTTAAATTCACCAGAAACATCGGTATCATGGCTCACATTGATGCCGGTAAGACCACTACGTCTGAGCGTATCCTTTACTACACTGGTAAGACACACAAACTCGGTGAAGTACACGAGGGTGGTGCTACCATGGACTGGATGGTTCAGGAGCAGGAGCGTGGTATCACCATCACTTCTGCTGCTACCACTGCATTCTGGAACTACAACGGAAATCAGTATCAGATCAACTTGATCGACACTCCGGGCCACGTTGACTTCACCGTAGAGGTGGAGCGTTCACTCCGTGTGCTCGACGGTACAGTCGCTACTTTCTGTGCAGTAGGACGTGTACAGCCACAGTCTGAGACAGTATGGCGTCAGGCTGACAAATATGGCGTTCCAAAGATCGCATATGTAAACAAGATGGACCGTGTAGGTGCTGACTTCTTCGCAGTAATCGACGAGATGAAGGAGAAGCTTGGTGCAAGAGCAGTTCCAATCTGTATTCCAATCGGTGCTGAGGATAAGTTCGACGGTATCATTGACCTCGTTGCAATGAAGGCAATGATCTACGATCACAACTCAGAGGAGCTCGTTAACTACCAGATCACTGACATTCCAGAGAAGTATGTTGATGAGGCTGCCGCTTGGAGAGAGAAGCTCGTTGAGGCTGCTGCAGAGTACGATGAGTCACTTATGGAGAAATTCTTCGATGATCCTGATTCAATCACTGAGGAGGAGGTTATCGCAGCTCTCCGTGCAGCTACAATCGACATGGCTATCGTTCCAGCTTGCTGCGGTTCTTCATTCAAGAACAAGGGTGTTCAGTTCCTTCTTAACGCTGTAATGCGTTACCTCCCATCACCACTCGACAAGGGTGCTGTTAAGGGTACAAACCCTAACACTGGTGACGAGGAAGTACGTCAGGCAAACGCGAAGGAGCCATTCGCAGCTCTCGTATTCAAGATTGCAACTGACCCATTCGTAGGTCGTCTCGCATTCATGAGAGCATACTCAGGTAAGCTTGATGCAGGTTCTTACGTTCTCAACACACGTACAGGCAAGAAGGAGCGTGTATCACGTCTCTTCCAGATGCACTCAAACAAGCAGAACCCTATCGAGTTCGTTGAGGCAGGTGACATCTGCGCAGCTGTAGGTTTCAAGGATCTCCGTACAGGTGACACAATCTGCTTCGAGCAGGCTCCTATCACCCTCGAGTCTATGGAGTTCCCAGATCCAGTTATCGGTCTTGCAGTTGAGCCTAAGACTCAGAAGGACCTTGACAAGCTCGGTATCGCGCTTGCTAAGCTCGCTGAGGAGGACCCAACATTCACAGTTAAGACAGACCATGACACAGGTCAGACTGTCATCAGCGGTATGGGTGAGCTTCACCTCGACATCATCGTTGACCGTCTCCGCCGTGAGTTCGGTGTAGACATCAACCAGGGTGCACCTCAGGTTAACTACAAAGAGGCTATCACTCAGACTGTTCAGCACCGTGAGGTGTTCAAGAAGCAGACTGGTGGTCGTGGTAAGTTCGCTGATATCATCGTTGAGATCGGACCAGCTGACGAGGGAGTTACAGGTCTTCAGTTCGTTGACGAGGTGAAGGGTGGTAACGTTCCTAAGGAGTTCATCCCATCAGTTGAGAAGGGCTTCAAGTCAGCAATGTCAAACGGTGTGCTCGCAGGTTACGAGGTTCCATCACTCAAGGTTACCCTCAAGGATGGTTCATTCCACCCAGTGGACTCAGACCAGCTCTCATTCGAGCTCGCTGCACGCCTTGCATTCCGTCACGCTTGCCCTAAGGCTAAGCCAGTTCTCCTCGAGCCTATCATGAGCCTCGAAGTTGTTACTCCAGAGGATTACATGGGAGACATCGTAGGTGACCTCAACCGCCGTCGTGGACAGATCAACGCAATGGACTCAACTCTCGGAGCACGTATCGTTAAGGCATACGTTCCACTCGCAGAGCAGTTCGGTTACGTAACTATCCTCCGTACTATCTCTTCTGGACGTGCTACCAGCACAATGTCATTCGACCACTATGCAGAGGTTCCAGCAGGACTCGCTAAGGAGGTTATCGAGAAGAGTGGCTACAAGGCTGACGATGACGAATAATTGTTTAACAGAATTCAACGAAATTTGATATGAGCCAGATAATCAGAATTAAACTCAAATCATTCGATCATATGCTTGTTGACAAGTCGGCAAAGAAGATCGTTGAGACAGTTTCGGCTACAGGTGCACGTGTAAACGGTCCTATTCCGCTTCCTACTCACAAGAAGATCTTCACTGTAAACCGCTCGACTTTCGTAAACAAGAAGTCACGTGAGCAGTTCGAGCTCAACTCATTCTGCCGTCTTCTTGACATTTACGATTCAACTCCTAAGACTGTAGACGCTCTTATGAAGCTCGAACTTTCTTCAGGCGTTGAGGTTGAAATCAAGCTCAACTAATCGAAGTTTCTAAAAAAGTATTATATTTGCATAGTGGTTCGGAACCACTCCGAACCACTATACAAATTAGTTCTTTTATAAGTTTGGTCCCATAGCTCAGTTGGTTAGTAGCACCTGACTCATAATCAGGGGGTCGCAG
This sequence comes from uncultured Bacteroidales bacterium, assembly GCA_947367375.1. Taxonomy (GTDB): domain Bacteria; phylum Bacteroidota; class Bacteroidia; order Bacteroidales; family UBA932; genus Cryptobacteroides. Next base: position 2,686 of record CANBDZ010000125.1, read on the forward strand.
GATCATGCCCTGCTGGGACCACGAAAAGCCCGACATCAAGCAGATGCCGGGCTTTTATGTTCAAAGCGTACAGATGAATATAATATACACTTTATTAGGCCTTATTTCGCTTGGATTGGGCGTTTTAGGAGCGTTCCTTCCCGTTCTGCCCACTACGCCTCTGCTGCTTCTGGCAGCGGCCCTTTTCCTGCGTGGAAACCGCAGGCTGTATGACTGGCTGATGAATCATCCGAGGCTAGGAGTATATATATCCAATTTCGTAAAGCACAAGGCTATTCCCAAAAGGGTAAAGATCATATCGATCTCGACCTTATGGCTGACTCTCTTGTATTGTGCGGTATTCCTCCCGGTACATTGGACATTACGCCTGTGCTTCATAGCGATAGCAACAGGCGTAACGATACATATTCTGTCTTATAAGACACTGAAATAGGGTGATTATCTCTTTCTTCTCTTCGCGTATCTGCGTCTTCTGTACCTCTTTTTAGTGTACTTGTAGATTACTGCGAAGATCAATCCTGCGAATACGATGCAGATGAGGATGTATGTCCAGGCAGAGGCGCTGTCGCCTTTGATGCGTGACCACATCTTGAGGAGGTCTTCTGTGCCGCCGTCGTGCATCATGCCGCAGCGCTCGATGACCCTTCTGTCCGGGTACATCACAGGGTTTATGCACACGCTGTCGGCTTCAGGTCCGAAGAAGTAGCTTGCATCGACAGGGGCGTACTCTGTAGAGTCTGCCATAGCTTCCAGAATCTGCTGGTCTCCGATCACGCTTACATATCCTGTCATATCCATGTTGCGGAGTGCGTTCTCCGGCTTGCACATGAAGTTGATGAAGTATCTTGCAGCTTTTGTGTTCTGCGCATATTTAGGGATAACCCAGCCGTCAAACCACACAGCGCTGCCTGTCTCCGGGATAGCATATTTGAGTTCCATTCCGATGTCGGCTGCTTCATCTATAGCCCACTGGGCGTCGCCACTCCAAGAGAGGTTCATCCAGGCGAGCTCCTTGGTCATCTGCTCCTTACCGAAGTCAGCTTCCCAGCCGCATACCGATTCTTTGAACGAGAGAAGGTAATTCTCGACACGCTCGATTGATTCTGCCGAAGTGTCGAAGGTTAAGGTCCTGAGATCCTTTTCTCCGGCCTCTATAGCCTCTCTGTTGAGAGATATGTGCAGAGTGGTGTACACGTCCCTGAAGGCGTCCTTCATGAGGATTTTGCCCTTGTACGCAGGGTTTTTCAATACATCCCAGCTTTTGGTCTCTTCTTCAGGTACGTATTTAGGGTTATAGATCAGTCCGACTGTTCCCCACATGTATCCCACGCAGTAGTCGTTGGCATTCTTGCCGTTTCCTTCTACCTGGGCGAGCTTCTCATAAATGAAAGGCGCCATGTTGCCGGTGTAGTCCGGAGTCTCCCCGAAATCCCTTTCAAGAGGCAGCAGGAGGTCGTTTGCAAGCATTCGCTCGATGATGTAGTCTGAAGGGCACACCACGTCGTAGTCTTCGTGACCGAGCTCGATCTTGGAAAGCATGGTCTCGTTGATGTCGAATGTCTGGTAGATGATCTCTACAGGTTCTCCGGTCTGCTCCTCGTACCAGGCCTCGAACTCATCGATGAGTTCCTCGTCGATGTAGTCGCCCCAGTTGTAGACCTTCAGTATGCGGTCCCTGTCCTCAGAGCAGCCTGCGATAAGCAGCGCGGCTGCAATTATATATAATAATTTCTTCATCTTATTCTTCGTTCTTTGCGTTGCGGATGTTCCTTATGTTGATCACGATCAACAGTATGAGGATACCCACGAACATAAGGGTGATCAAAGGACGCAGCTCAGGGGTAAGACCTCCCTTGCGGGCATCTGTGTAGATGTAGGTAGAAAGGGTGTCGAGTCCGATGGTTCCTCTTGTGAAGAAAGTGACCGCAAAGTCGTCAAGGGACATCGTGAAGGCGAGGATGAATCCCGAGATCATACCCGGCTTCAGAAGAGGCAGAAGTACCTTTTTGAGTGCCTGACCTGGAGTCGCTCCAAGGTCGAGGGCGGCTTCGTATATATTAGGATTCATCTGTGTGAGTCTTGGAAGCACGTTCAGCACGACATACGGCGTACAGAAAGTGATGTGTGCGAGCACGACAGTCACATAACCCTGGCTGATGTGCAGGAAGACAAAGAGCAGGAAGAGCGATACACCGGTGATGATGTCCGGATTCAACATAGGGATGTTGTTCATGAATGTGATCGCCTGCTTTGTCTTTCCCCTCATATTGTGGATTCCGATCGCTGCAATTGTACCGATGAGAGTGGAAACACTTGCTGCAATAAGGGCTATGATGAGAGTGTTCTCGATTGCGAGCATAAGGGAGCCTGTGCCCTGCATGTCACCAGTAAAGAGGTTGCTGTAGAGCTTGGTCGAGAAGCCTGTCCAGTTGCCGAGTACCTTGCTTTCTGTGAACGAGAAGATCGCAATGAACACGATAGGCGCATAGAGTACTATGAGCAGCAACCATATATAACACTGTGCAAAAAATCTTTTCATACCTATACAATCCCTCCGCTGACGTCTTCTTTCTTATTGTCCTGCAATAAGGATGTTATACCTATGATCACGAGCATTACCAGCGACAAAGCCGCTCCGTAGTTCCACATCGATGAGTTGATGTTCTCCTGGATGATGGTACCGAAGAGCTTTATCTTGTTGTTGGTAAGGAATTCCGAGATGGCGAATGTGCTGACTGTTGGCATGAACACCATCATGACGCCGCTGATTACTCCCGGCATTGAAAGGGGTACCTGTACCTTCCAGAATATCTGCCAAGGGGTCGCGCCGAGGTCAGCGGCCGCTTCCGCATATGACTTGTCCATCTTGTTCAGGATGTTGTAGATAGGGTAGATCATGAACGGAAGGTAGTCATATACCATACCTATGAGGAGGGTGCCTTTGCCGAGCTGAATGCCAAGCATATGGAAGAGTTCGGCGGTCGCGAGGGTTCGCATAAGGGCATTGATCCACATAGGCAGAATGAACAGGACTATGGTAACAGCGCTTTTGTTCAGCTTCTTGTTGGCAAGAATCCATGCTGCAGGATAGCCCAGCAGGATGCATATGGCTGTGTTCTCTATCGCGACTTCAAGCGAAAGCGCGAATGTGCCGATCGCGTCAGCGTCGGTAAAGAACTTGGTGAAGTTGTCCAATGTGAAGTTGCCGGATCCGTCCTGGAAAGCATAGAATATGATCAGACAGAGAGGCAGGGCGACAAAGAACACCAGGAATATTGCGTAGGGCAGTGCCCAGGTACTTCTTTTAGTCATTGCACTTAACAATCTTAATGTCCTGAGGGGCTATGTTGATACCTACAAGGTCTCCCTTGTCCCAGATGTCGTTGGTGTCCACCCAGATGTGGTCTCCATCATCGGTCATGATGGTAAGGTGGTAGTGGTCACCCTTGTAAAGGAGGAAGTACACATCTCCAGAGAGCATACCCTCTTCAGGGTGGTCGATGAGGTCGATCTTCGAGAAAGCTACCTCTACCTTCACCTTGTCGCCTGCTGTAACGCCGCTCTGAGGCAGACATTCGAAAGTCTCATACAGGAACTTGACGTGGTTTTCGTCGACCATCTCGCCCTCAAATGTGTTGCAGGTTCTTTCCTTGTGCATTACCTGGATGTCGGCAGGTCTGATAAGGAGACCCACTTCAGAGTCAGGCTCGAATGCGTTGTAGTCCTGGATCATGAGTTCGTAGCCCTTGTCGGTGTCCACGAACATCTCATAGTGAACTCCCTTGAATGTGCATGACTTCACTTTAGCCGTGAGCTGAGCTCCCTCGACCTTGTTCATGATGTAAATGTCCTCAGGACGTACAACTACGTCAACATCCACATTCTCTCCGAATCCCTCGTCCACGCACTCGAATTCGTGTCCTACGAATTCCACAAGCTTGTCCTTGATCATCTTTCCGTTGAGGATGTTCGATTCGCCGATGAAGTCTGCCACAAAGGCGTTCTGCGGCTCATTGTATATGTCTGTAGGGGTGCCGATCTGCTGGATCTTACCCTCGTTCATGACGATGATGGTGTCAGAAAGAGTAAGAGCCTCTTCCTGGTCGTGTGTCACATAGACGAAAGTGATGCCGAGCTTCTTGTGCATTTCCTTGAGCTCGATCTGCATGTCCTTACGCATCTTCAGGTCGAGTGCTGCAAGCGGCTCGTCAAGAAGAAGCACCTTAGGCTGGTTGGCGATCGCACGTGCTATGGCAACGCGCTGCTGCTGTCCTCCTGAAAGTGACTCCACGTCTCTGTCCTCATAGTCGGTAAGGCTCACCATCTTGAGCACATTGCGCACTCTCTTGTCGATTGCGTCTGTCGGCATCTTCTGAAGCTTCAGGCCGAAGGCGATGTTCTCGTACACATCAAGATGCGGGAAGAGAGCATAGCGCTGGAACACCGTGTTTACAGGACGCAGGTGCGGTGGGAAGTCTGTTATATTTTCTCCATTGATAAGGATCTCTCCGGAATCAGGGGAACCGAAACCGGCCAGAAGTCGGAGCAAGGTGGTCTTTCCGCAGCCCGAAGGGCCGAGGATGGTGAG
>CANBDZ010000126.1 GCA_947367375.1 uncultured Bacteroidales bacterium
AAGAATGAGCACTATCTTCCTGCTTTCGAGGCCGCTATTGCAGAGGCAAAGGCAGAGATCGATGCCATTGTGGCAAATCCCGATGAGCCTACCTTCGAGAACACAATCGAGGCTATGGAGTACTCAGGAGAGGCATTGAACAATGTTGCCAGCATCTTCTACAATCTTATGGAGGCAAACACAAATGACGAGCTCCAGCAGATTGCAGAGGCGATCTCTCCAATGATGACAGAGTACTCGATGTACGTGTCACTCAATCCGGCTCTCTTTGAAAGAGTGAAGGCTGTGTACGAGAAGAAGGATGAGCTTGGCCTTGCCAAGGATCAGATGACTCTTCTTGAGGACAGCTACAAGGGCTTCGTACGTGGAGGTGCAAACCTCTCTGACGAGGACAAGGAACTTTACAGCAAGTGGTCAGAGGAGCTTTCTCTTACAACTCTTCAGTTCAGCAAGAATGTACTTGCAGCTACAAACGCTTATGTACTCAACATCACAGACGAGGCTGACCTTGCAGGTCTTCCTGAGTTTGTAAAGACTATGGCAGCGGAGACTGCTGCAGAGAAAGGCCTTGAGGGTTGGGCATTCACCCTTGACGCTCCAAGCTACAGCCCGTTCCTCAAGTACAGCGAGAAGCGTGAGCTCCGCAAGGACATCTGGACAGCTTACAACACAAGGGCTATCGGTGGCGAGTTCGACAACACTGAGATCGTGAAGAAGATCGTTGATCTCAGAATCAAGATCGCTAACATCCTCGGATATGAGACTTATGCTGACTATGCTCTCGAGGAGAGAATGGCAAAGAGCAAGGCTACAGTGACAGATTTCATCAAGAACCTTCTCGAGCCTTCAATGCCTTTCGCAAAGAAGGACGTAGCTGATGTGTTCGCATATGCAAAGAAGAATGGCTTCGACGGTGAGAGACTTGAGTCTTGGGACTTCAGCTACTGGTCAGAGAAGTATCAGCAGGCTGAGTACTCTCTCAGCGCTGAGGAGCTTAAGCCATATTTCCAGCTCGAGAGCTGTATCGATGCAGTCTTTGGACTCGCTTCACGTCTTTATGGCGTTTCATTCCATGAGCTTGACAACGTTCCTGTTTATCACGAGGACGTAAAGGTGTATGAGGTAAAGGATGCTGACGGCAGCCACCTCGCTCTCTTCTATGCTGACTTCTTCCCACGCGCAAGCAAGAGAGGCGGTGCATGGATGACAGAGTTCCGTGGACAGAGCATCAAGGACGGTGTGGAGAAGAGACCTTTCATCAGCATCGTATGTAACTTTACAAAGCCAACAGCTGACGCTCCGGCCCTTATCACTCATGATGAGCTTACTACTTTCCTTCACGAGTTCGGACACGCTCTTCACGGAATTTTCGCTGAAGGACGTTATGGCTCCCTCACAGGTACAAGCGTAAGCCGTGACTTTGTGGAGCTCCCTTCACAGATTATGGAGAACTGGGCATTTGAGCCTGAGTATCTCAACTCATTTGCTAAGCACTACCAGACAGGTGAGCCTATCTCTGCAGAGCTTATCGAGAAGATCGTTGCAGCAAAGAACTATCTTGCAGGTTATGCACAGGTTCGTCAGCTCCACTATGGTCTCCTTGACATGGCATGGCACACTCTTACAGAGCTCCCTTCGGAGGGTACAGTAGAGTTCGAGTCTAAGGCTCTTGCACCATACGCAGTTATGCCTGCAGTAGAGGGCACAGCATTCTCAGGTTCATTCTCACACATCTTCTCAGGCGGATATTCTGCAGGTTACTACTCATACAAGTGGGCAGAGGTTCTTGAGGCTGACGCATTCTCTCTCTTCAAGGAGAAGGGTATCTTCAACACTGAGGTTGCAGCTTCATTCCGTGAGAACATCCTTTCAAAGGGCAGCACAGAGGAGGCAGCGGTAATCTATCGCAACTTCCGTGGTCATGATCCTCAGCCAGAGGCGCTTATGAAGAAGCTCGGACTTACAAAGTAGTCTGATGTAGATATACAAAAAAACCACCTGCCAGCCAGCAGGTGGTTTTTTGTATGGATATCTTATTATGCCAACTTGGTGTTATCTTTTGGCTCTTTGAAGAGGATCATGAAGAGGATGGCCACTACGAGTGCATAACCTGCGAATACGTACCATGCTGCGCTCCAGTTCGGCTCAGCTGCGTTATATACGAAGTGGTTTACAATCGCCTGTGCGCTGAGGGTACCGATGGTTGCTCCGATACCGTTGGTCATGAGCATGAAGAGTCCCTGTGCACTGTTCTGGATCTTTCCTGTAGTCCTCTGGTTCACGTAGAGGGAGCCTGAGATGTTGAAGAAGTCGAATGCAACTCCGTAAACAATCATAGAAAGGATGAGCATCCACACTCCTGCACCAGGGTCACCTGCTCCGAAGAGACCGAAGCGGAGTACCCATGCGAACATGGCGATGAGCATTACCTTCTTGATGCCGAAGAGTCTCATTGCTACAGGGATAAGGAGGATTCCGAGGGTTTCTGACACCTGTGAAATGGAGATCAGGGCATTTGCATGCGTGCTCCCCAAGTTGTTGCGAATTCAGGAACTTCCTTGAAGTGAGAGATGAATGGGTTTGCAAAGCCGTTTGTGATCTGAAGTGCAACTCCAAGGAGCATTGAGAAGATGAAGAAGATAGCCATCTGTCTGTCCTTGAAGAGTGAGAATGCGTCGAGTCCCATCTTCTGAGCAAAGCTCTGCTTCTCGTCTGTAGCTGGAGAGCAAGGGCAGTTTGGAAGAGTGAAACAGTATGCAAGCATAGCTACTCCGAGGATTCCGGAAACAAAGAACTGGTTGTAAGAGTGCTGGTACTGTACTCCCTCTCCGTTTGTCATGAAGTTCACGAAAAGCATGGCAAGGATGAATCCCACTGTTCCGAACACGCGTACAGGAGGGAAGTCCTTCACTGTGTCGTAACCGTTCTTCTCAAGAATGTTGTAAGCAACTGAGTTTGAGAGTGCGATGGTAGGCATGTAGAAAGCTGCACCGATTGCATAAAGGCTGAAAAGGACTGCAAAAGAGACCTCGGTTCCGGCCATCATGCCATAGAAACCAGCTCCAAGCATTCCGAGACCTGCAATTCCGTGGCAATAGCCGAGGAGCTTCTGTGCAGGAATGAATTTATCAGCCACAATACCCATGAGGGTCGGCATGAATATCGACACGATGCCCTGCATCGCATAGAAGATACCGATGCGTTCAGCCAGTCCGACGTTTGCGAGGTAGCTTCCCATAGAAGTGAGGTAAGCGCCCCAGACAGCCCACTGGATGATGTTCATCGCGATCAGTCTGAATTTGATGGATTTGTTCATAGTATTATTAATTGTTTTAATTGTCAAAAACGCCAAAGGCAGACAAATATACAAGTTTTTGCCCAACTTTTACTATCTTTGTAAGTTAAAACTTTTATACGGCCTTTCAGGCCCTTGCTATATATGAAATTTGTAAAGACACATAACGACCCTCAGTCAGCTGCCCGTTGCGGTGTGATCACCACTGACCACGGACAGATTGAGACTCCGATCTTCATGCCGGTAGGCACAGTTGGATCGGTGAAGGGCATATATCATAGAGACCTTAAGGAAGACATAAAGGCAGAGATCATCCTCGGCAACACTTATCATCTCTACCTCCGTCCTGGTCTTGATGTCCTCAAGGCTGCTGGCGGACTCCATAAGTTCGAGTCATGGGACAGACCTATCCTTACCGACAGCGGCGGATTCCAGGTGTTTTCCCTCAGCCCTATCAGAAAGCTTACTGAAGACGGCTGCATATTCCGTTCGCATATCGACGGATCAAAGCACATATTTACACCGGAGAACAATATGGACACCCAGCGTGCCATCGGTGCCGACATTGTGATGGCCTTTGACGAGTGCTGTCCCGGTGACGCTGACTACAACTATGCAAAGAAGTCCCTCAAGCTGACTCAGAGATGGTTGGAGAGATGCGTGAAGCACTTTGACGAGACAGAACCGCTGTACGGCTACTCTCAGGCCCTTTTCCCTATCATCCAGGGATGCGTCTATCCGGACCTCCGCAGGGAGGCAGTGGAGCATGCGGCAGCACTCGACCGTGAAGGCTACGCCATCGGCGGTCTCGCGGTGGGCGAGCCTACAGAGAAGATGTACGAGATGCTCGAGGTTGTGTGCCCTATAATGCCGGAAGACAAGCCTCGCTACCTTATGGGCGTGGGTACTCCGGCCAACCTTCTCGAAGGTATCGCAAGGGGAGTGGATATGTTTGACTGCGTGATGCCGACCCGCAACGGCCGCAACGGAATGTTGTTTACCTGGGACGGAATCATAAACATAAAGAACAAGAAATGGGCGGACGATTTCTCTCCGATTGACCCGAAGGGAGCCTCGTTCGTTGATCATACATATACAAAGGCATACCTGCGCCACCTCTTTGTGGCAGGTGAGATCTTCGCCGGCCAGCTTGCCAGCGAGCACAACCTTGCCTTCTACCTCGACCTCGTGCGCGAAGCCCGCAAGCACATCAAGGCAGGAGACTTCAAGGCATGGAAGGACGAAACCGTACGCAGGATAATGACAAGATTGTAGGAAGCAGATGATAGATTTAAGACCAAGAAAAATCGACGTTTACATCGTCAAGAAGTTCATATCCACATTCTTTGTGGCGCTTCTTCTGATCATTGGTATCGTAATCATATTCGATATCAGTGAGAGAATTGACGACTTCGTCGAGAAGGAAGCTCCGCTCAGGGCCGTCATATTCGATTATTATGTGAACTTCGTTCCGTACTTCATGAATATGTTCAGTCCTCTGTTCGTGTTCATCACGGTCATATTCTTCACTTCGAAGATGGCCGCGGATTCCGAGATAATCGCCATTCTCTCAGGTGGAATCAGTTTCCATAGGATGATGGTTCCGTATATATTCTCCGCCGCGCTCATTGCCCTTCTTTCGCTGTGGCTGAACCTTTTCGTCATACCGGATGCCAACAAGACGCGAGTCGCCTTCGAGGAACAGTACTTCAAGAGTAAGACGAAGAGCCTCGGAAGGAATGTGCACTATCAGATCGCTCCGGGAGAATTTGCTTACGCAGAGTCCTTCAGTTCGTGGAACAACACAGCCTATCGTTTCACACTTGAAAAGATTGAGGATCACAGACTTGTCTCTAAGATTTCAGCTGAGACCGCTGTCTATGACACCACTCGCGGAGTCTGGAGACTCAAGAAGTATTTCATACGTGACTACAACGAGGATCTTACCGACAACATACGAAGCGGCCGTCAGCTGGACACCCTTATCCCATTGACTGTGCAGGACTTCTTTGTCAATGAGAAGACAGTGCAGACCTTGGACTACAAAGAACTGAATGATCTTATTGAGGTCCAGAAAATGAGAGGTGACGCCAACGTCAAGATGGCCCTGATTGAACAGAACACCCGTTTTGCGCTTCCGTTCTCGGCCTTCATCCTGACCATTATGGGTGTAGCTCTGTCTTCGAAGAAGAGAAGGGGAGGAATCGGATGGAACATCGGAATCGGTATTGCCCTGGCATTTACCTACATCCTCTTCCTGCGTTTCAGCCAGATGTTCGTCCACACGGACACACTCTCGCCTGCTGTGGCCCTGTGGTTGCCGAACATAGTCTTTGCCATAATCGCGGCTGTGCTCTACAGGATAGCTCCTAAGTAGTTTGACGAATAAGAATGAATTTGAAAAAGATAATAAGAGAATGGATGCTGCCCATCGCCATGGTGACGGGAGCATCCATATATCTTTTATATCATATTATGCCGGAACCGGTTCATCGTGCCGGTCCTTTTCTGAGCGAGGCGGTAGCCGTAATCCAGCCTCTTCTCATATTTTCAATGCTTTTCCTGACGTTCTGCCGTATAGAACCGAAGGATTTGAAACTTCATCGCTGGCATTGGTGGCTCCTGCTGATTCAGGGAGGCCTTTTCTCTGTCCTTGGATTTCTTGCGGTGTGGATAATAGGGGCTTCGCAGGCTGATCAGCATGCCAAGGTGGTGCTTATTGAAAGCGCGATGCTGTGCCTTATATGTCCGACAGCAACAGCGGCTGCGGTTGTAACCAGAAAGCTTGGCGGTGATGTGGCAGGTATAACCACATATACAGTCCTTATAAACCTTTTGACTGCTCTTCTTGTGCCTCTCATAGTGCCGTTGATCCATCCGGTGCAGGGAATGGACTTCGCAACTGGTTTTTGCGTCATCGTGGCAAAGATATTCCCGCTCCTGATCCTGCCTTGTCTGGCAGCCTGGCTGGTGCGTTATCTCCTGCCGAAGCTTCACAAGCGTATGCTGGCTTATCCGGACCTGGCCTTCTATCTTTGGGCAATGGCTCTGACCTTGGCTATAACAGTAACGACAAAATCTATAGTACACAGTACATTGAGCATTTCGCTGCTTCTTTCGATGGGACTTATCTCCCTTCTGTGCTGTGTCTTCCAATTCGCTATGGGACGTTTTGTGGGAAGTCGCTATCGCCCAAGGCGTAGCGATATAAGTCAGGAAGTTGAAGAACGTGGCAGAGCTGTGCGTACAGTGACAGCCGGCCAATCTCTTGGCCAGAAGAACACAGTTTTTGCAATCTGGATGGGTTACACTTTCATGACTCCCGAAACAGCCATAATCGGCGGTCTCTACAGCATCTGGCACAACTTCTATAATTCCTGGCAGCTCTACCGTGCCGGGAAATGATGTTAGAAGATAAGGCCTACGTGTGCACAGACTGATGTGAAATAATCATGCAGGAAGCGGTACTCCCATTTTCCTAAATGGGAGTATTTTTCTGTTGTCCTGATATGCTGGATGCGAGGGCCTACAGAGCAAGTCACGCGAAGAACATTGCCGACTGATATGTCAATTCCGAATCTTGCGCTTGACATAAGTCCATATGCAGACTTGGTGCTTATGCCTTCCTTGTCTTCTCCGTTTGAATTGAATACCCATCCTGCATCCACCACAAGGAATGGTGAAGAGACTGATTCCGGCTTGAAGTTGAACTTGTACTCTCCATATACCGGGAACATGTGCTGCGGAGTCGACATGTTTCCCTTCATTCTGATTACATACAGTACGTCAGAATACTCGTAACCGACTCCTAAACCTACGTATGAAGACGGTGTGATACGCCATCCGTTGACCATCGACACTCCGAACAGTGATTTGCTGTATTCTGTGAGGCCTGCAAATGCATAGGCTTCGACACGTTTTTCATAGCCCTTCTCGAACGCGTCAGCAG
>CANBDZ010000127.1 GCA_947367375.1 uncultured Bacteroidales bacterium
TGGGACTTCAAACAGTATCGCATTGTCCATCCATTTGAGTTCTGTTCTCCTTTCCCACCATTCTATTACTTCTTTAGAGTAAGTTTCAAGGTACTCCCTTGTATTCTCCTGTACCATGTTGCCGTCGATCAGGAGCTTCCATCTGTAAGGATATATTGCTTCAGAAGGGTCAAACGCCTTTACAACTATGCGATTCAATTCTCTATAGAACCAGCATGTGTCACCTTCGGCAGGAATGACTTCTTTGTCGTATGGGATAAAATCGGAACTATCTTCCTCAGGAACAAACACAGGTTCGTAAATGATATCATAGCACGACGCAAGTACAAGCATTGCGGAAGCCAATACAGCGACACGAGTTAACATTGTCGCCAGACGGAAATCGGTCTTTGTCAGTTCAGTCATAATATCAATGGGGTTAACAAGTCCGTTCTTTCACAAATAGTGCCATATGGCAATAACAACTGCAAATATAATCGGGGGGGCAGAAATACAATAGTATCACCTATAAATTTACCTGAATCGGTTCGTATCGACCTCTTTCCTCTCCTTATCCTTGTATGCTCCGAAGCGGTATGAGAATGTCAGTTTGAATTCCCTGTATGAAGGATAATGATTATAGACTACCTGCTTGCCACAGTTCATATAAGGGGAGATTCCCTGAGTCTCCAGAACATCATAGCAGCCCACAGTAAGATTTGCCTTTTCCTTGAGGAAGCGCCAGGTGAGTGACATATCCAGATTTCCGCTTTGCGGCAGATCGTACAGTCCCTGGATCGCAGCAGTATTATAACTTCCGTTCACATTCATTATCAGGTGCGGCTTGCGTGAAATCGTGAAATTGTTATTCAGTATGACATAAAGATATACCTTGTGCCTGTCAAAGGACATATCATAGAAGTCCGAGTCCTTCTCATGCTGGTACTGACCGGTGACAGTAAGTCTTGAGTCCAGCCACTGTCCTGCCTTGAAAGGTATGGCCAGCTGTAGTCCTGCTGTCTGCTGATAGTCAAAATTCACCCATTTGAATATGCTTTTCAGACGGTTTGGGTCGAGATATTGTGTCTGCACGAAATAGTTGTCAGTATGACCGAACCAGGCAGCGAGCATATATTTGTTCTTGAAGAGATATATGAACTGAGCGAACCAGGAACTTGCAGGAGAGAGATCTGGATTTCCGATGATTTCTGAATAACCTCCCGAACTGATGTTTGTAGCACTCTTTACAGCCCAGTATTCCGGATAATCTCTGTTGCCATTGACAACCAACTGGAAAAGGTTATCTTTATTCGGTGTATAAAGCAGGACTGCATTGGGATAGATATCCCACTTTTTCCATACCTCACTCTCATATCTTTCTCCCGCGAGCGACACATCCATCATCAGCTTGTCGCCAAAACTCTTGTTGAATCCCGCATAGATGTTCAATATGTTCTCTCTCTGCACGGCCGACATATCTCCCGGCAGTTCGCCGGTTCCGGTATATTTCTGCCAGCTGTCATCCTTTGCCATATTGAAATTGACTCCGTAGTTTATGCCCCAGCCGTTCTTTGTATTGTGTTCCTGCGACACGAATGCCTTCCATCTTGTGATATGCTGATTGTCGTTTGCCGTAAGTATATTGCTTCCGTCAGGATTGTTCAGAGCCTGAATGATCGGGGCCTTGTATGATGTGAATTCCGCCCCGGCAGACAGACCGAATGGTGTGTTATAGTCTATCCGTCCGTTATGCATCTGATTGACTGAAAGCGCATTGTTTACAGCATTATGGAAACCTGTAGTCGTATATACTCCGGTTCCTTTTGCATACGATCCGGTATATACTCCGCTAAGGCTGTGCTTCTGACCGAAATTGTAGTCTGCCCCGACTCTCCAGTTGTGACGATGGCTCTGGCTTTCAGAAGTGGAAGCATCAATGATCTCGTGGACAGTGCCGTCATTCAGACTGTGATGAGCCTCGCTTCCCGTCTCACTGAAACTCTTTCCGTGTGTATGCGAATACAGTATATCTCCGGAGAACTTTCCCTTATTGACAATCAAACTGGCTCTTTCTTGAAATGCGTGCCTGTTGTCATACTGCCATTTGCCCCCGACTTCACCCACTACCGGCGCTATGCTGTCGTCCGCCTTCTTCAATGTGATGTTAATCATCGCCCCACGCACCTGATACCTTGCAGGAGCACTATACATCACTTCAGCATTGGCAATGCTTGAAGCCGGGATACTTTTCAGAAGCGTATTCAACTGCTCGGAAGACATATTCGTCACCTTGCCGTCTATCACGACCTTCACACCTCTTCCGGCGAGAGTGAATGAACCGTCCCTTTCGGTCACTCCCGGCAGTTCCTTGATAGCATCAAATACATTGTCGACAGGAAGATCCTTGATGATATGCGGCAAGTCATAGATAAGTTTGCCCTTGTCAGCCTTGACAATAGGCTTATCACCTGTCACCATCGCCTCCGGCAACGAATAATAGAGGCTGTCAAGCTTTTCGTCCTGTGATTGAGCCACAGCATTGAAGCACAGGGCTGTAAATACAATAATGAATAATGTCCGTTTCATAAGTGTGTCCATTTGTTTCTGCAAAGGTCGTCAGCCCATAATTAAAAATATGTTATCGAATGTTAAACAGTGTTAAATAGTGTTAACGTCTGCGAATACAATGGATATTTGAATAACTTTGCAGATATGAAGAACAACCTGAAACATATAGCAGTTGCAGTCATCATAGTCATGGCCTGCCTGTTTACATATCAGAGCTGGTGGCTGGTAAGAATGTATCGCAGCGAGGTTACAAAGACTGAGAATGCTGTCAGAACAGCACTCAGGACCTGCGACTTCAGCGAAATGATGGCCCGTCTGCAGAGAGTCCGCGATGAAAAGTCAGGAGTCGGGTTTACCGGAGACATCACGGTCGGTGCCGGATATGGATCTGGAGGTACACTTGTGTCACAGATCAACACGACGCAATATGAACAGGACACTTTGGGCAGACAGATAAACGGCCATATGACCGGAGTGACAAAGAGGATCAGCCAGACAACCAGCAGCGTGGTCCAGACCGACAGCCTCCCTACGAAGCCGGAGACATCTGAGCAGGAAAGCATGTTCGAGTCGCTTGATAATATGTCGGTCCAGATGATCCGCGGAATGCATACGGGTATCGATGCTATTGACGGAAATCTGGATTTCGGACTCTTTGATTCGCTTCTCGTCGTTTCTCTGAAGGAAGCAGGTCTGGATGGACAGCACAAGGTGGAACTGGTCACATTCGCCGATTCCCTTGTGAGTCTCAATGTCACTGTAGTGGAGAAAGGAGAACCTAAAGTACTTGCTTCGCTCTGCACGGAAGGATATGTGCCAAGTGATGATGCTATTTCATTTGGATATGTCTTCGATGTTCAGGAAACGGCAATGTACAGACTGTGGATTGAGCCTATAGGAAAGGCTGTCCTGAAGCAGATGACGGGAATCCTTGTAGCCTCTGTACTGATTCTGGTCGTCCTTGTTGCAGTCTTCCTGTATCTGATACACGTCATCCGCACTCAGAAGTCTCTCGATGAGATGAAGTCTGACTTCACCAACAATATGACTCACGAACTCAAGACCCCGATATCTGTCGCGTATGCAGCCAATGATGCCCTGCTGAACTTCCCTGATGAAGACTCTCCGGAGCAGCGAAGGAAATATCTCGAGATATCGCAGAGCCAGCTGGAACATCTGAGCGGACTTGTCGAGCAGATTCTCTCGATGAGTATGGAACGCAGGAAAGGTCTGGTTCTGCACCGTGAAGACATTGATCTTGCTGCATTGGTTGATGATATTGTGGAAAAGCATAGGATGAAGGCAATAAAGAATGTTACATTCACTGTTGATATACCTTCCGATTTCACCGTCAATGCGGACAGGATGCATCTGAGCAACATCCTGAACAACCTGATAGACAATGCCGTGAAATATTCCGGCGAAAAGGTTGCAATACACATTGCTACCGATGGAAACAGACTGACCGTCAGCGACAACGGCATAGGAATGTCACCATCCGACCTGAAGCATATATTCGAGAAGTTCTACCGGGCCCACACCGGCAATCTTCACGATGTGAAGGGTTACGGCCTCGGACTGTATTATGTCCATAGCATAGTGGAAAAGCACGGCTGGAACATCAGCGTGGAAAGCGAGCCAGGCAAAGGCACCGTGTTTACAATTTACGGACTGTAACGTCATCCCCGACTTGTTCGGGGATCTAAATTTGACACAATGAACGAAACCATCAACATACTCCTTGTAGAAGACGAGCCGGACCTCGTCCTGATAATCCGCAACACCCTGACCAGTCAGGGCTTCAATGTCCGCACCGCTATGGATGGAGAGGAAGGACTGCGTAAGTTCTATGCTGAAAAGCCGGATGTACTGGTTGCAGATGTGATGATGCCCAAGATGGACGGATTCACAATGGTAAGGCAAATAAGGCAGACCGACCAACAGACCCCCGTCCTGTTTCTGACAGCCAGATCTGCCATAGACGACGTTGTGGAAGGCTTTGAACTCGGAGCAAACGACTATCTCAAGAAACCGTTCGGAATGATGGAACTGATCGTCAGGCTGCGCTCATTGGCAGGAAGAAGGCAGGTCCAGACCGCTCCTGCTCCTCAGACATACAGAATCGGTGAATTCACATTCCATCCCGACACCCTCCGTCTCGATTATGCCGGCACATCCGAAGAACTTTCGCCACGCGAAGCAAAGATCCTCGAACTTCTATGTGCAAGCAAAGGAGAAACCCTCTACACAAGACCTCTCCTTCTGGAAATCTGGGGCGACGACGACTTCTTCAACTCCCGCAGCCTTCAGGTATTCATCTCCAAACTCCGCCGTCGTCTCGAACCCGACCCACGCATCCGCATCGTGAACGTGCGAGGGGAGGGGTATAAGTTGCTGGTAAACGAATAAGAATTCCGGCCAGAAGACTCACGCCCTCTGACCGGAAAATTATTTAAGTTTAACAAATTGCTACATTACTTCTTTTCTTCAATCTTATTGTATTGCTGGATACCTGTCGCTTCCACACGCTGACGGACATTCTTGCCACCAGAGAATGACCAAGTCAAAGAGAATGTAAACGAAGTCGGTCTTGTCGCATTGTGATAGAATGAAGTATATCCTTCTCCTTCAGTTCTGCTTTTACGTCCCTTAGCCCATATGTTTGATTGCAATGAAAGACGCAGTCTGTCATTATAGAATGACTTCCATAAAGAAGCATTTACGTTTCCGACAGGTTGCCAATAATAATTCTCAAAACTGGTTGCGGTTTCCCAATAGCCATTAAGAGATCCACCGAAGGTAGATGTAAAATTGAAATTGTTGTTCCACCAGAATTTTCCTCCCCACTGTCCTTTCATAGTCTCTGTCTGAGATTCAAAATAGTCCTGCGTCGCAGCTGCCTGAACCTTTGTGTTCCACCATTTGGTAGGGTTATATGTAAACTCGACTCTTGCCCCCAGGAACCTTCTGAATTTTCCGTTTTCAGGTCTTGACCATGTGATGCCTGCATTCTGTTCATCCACTCCATGCTCATAATAAATAGGATTGATTTCACGTCCATACATAAGCATCATCGATATATGGTTGTTTACTGCAAAACGTGCCATCGCTTCATGGCTGGTTGGAGTCTGAAGATCTGGATTTCCGGTAGTGTAATGATGTGGTGTAGAGAAATTCTTATATCCGTTGATTACACTATATGGCATATCGCTGACGGTACATTGATACATAAAGCCGAGCATCCTTCCCTTTTGCGGGTTGATCATCCACATCAGATTTGCCTGTGGGCACAGGTAAACATCATCAAATAATGTAGTCTCCTCTGCAGTATGGACACTCATTCTATCATATTGCAATGTAAGTCCAGCGCTATACATCACCATCTTTACCACTCCTGAAAAGTTAGCATAGGCAGAGGCAGAATGAGCATCTGCGTTATTTCTTAAGCCATCAGTCTCGTCATTGTAACCGATGAACTGATAATCAGCACCTGCAACAAGCTCTTTTCCCCCATTGAACTTATGCGTGTACTTAGGATAGAACTGGAACATATTTGTCTTTTCATAGGTACTGTTCTCGTATGTTCGCACATCATCCTTGTCCTCCATCTGCGTCAAATGATGGTTCTGATGATAATAGTCAGCTGTCACCTCAAGGCTTGAACCTTTATCATCAGTTGCCAGGACATATTTTGCTACAGTCTGTTGCACAAACTGACTTTCAGGACCGTGAATCAGAGTATTGCTTTCCTGTGCATCCTGATCATCTCCTAAAACAGTTTCCACAAAGCTGTTCTGTCGGTTTTTGATATTTACATTACCGACATATTCCGAAAAGGCAAGGGTAGAACGATTATTTATCTCGTAGCTTATATTCAATCGATTACCAAAATTATTAGCCCAAGAACGGGTTTCAGACGCAGTATTTGTCTTCAAACCGGAATCATACAGATAATTGTAAGTTGCATCTTCAATCAGTCTTTGATGCTGGTTGACTGCATAGTAATTGAAAGTCCATTTTCCGACACTGGCATCAAAGACGAAAGTAGGAGAGCTGCTGTTGTAGCCGTAGCTTGCCATGGCTCCTGCCTTGAGACCAAGATATCCGGAATATCCTCCATCCTTTTCCTTTTTAGTCTTGATGCGGATCACGCCGCCTTTGGTTGTTGCACCTTCACCGATAGCAAGGTAATCCACCTCAATGCTTTCTATATTCTTTGGAAGCAAGGCGGCAAGTTCATCCTGAGAGTTTATCTTAATTCCGTTCACATATATGACCGGAAGTTTGTCCAGAAGATTGATCTTATTCTCTGACACACTTATTCCCGGCAAGAATGCAAACAGTTCCTGTGATGTATTACAGTTCTCCAATCCTGAACCGGCAGGACGTATGCTGTAACCTTGAGGATTACTTATGATGCGGCTTCCTGTAACAGTTACTTCATCCAGCAGATTTTCATCCACCTGCATTTTTACAGTTCCTAAATCCTTATTCCCGTCTAAAGCATAATATGCATTATGGTATCCGATAAAAGAAAACATCAGAACTCCGGCATCACTTCTGTCTTCGAGAATAAAAAGGCCATTCTGGTCTGTAGTTGTACCGGAAAGATATGT
>CANBDZ010000128.1 GCA_947367375.1 uncultured Bacteroidales bacterium
TAACCTTTTCTGACCGTTGTGAGAGGCGGACTGCATCGCAGAGGCTCCAGAGACATGCCGGGTCTCATAACGGTAACATTTTCTGACCGTTGTGAGAGGCGGACTGCGTCGCAGAGGCTACTGAGGCATGCCAGGTCTCATAACGGTAACCTTTTCTGACCGTTGTGAGAGGCGGACAGCATCGCAGAGGCTCCTGAGACATGCCAGGTCTCATAACGGTATCTTTTGCTGACCGTTGTGAGAGGCGGACTACGTCGCAGAGGCTCCTGAGGCATGCCGGGCCTCATAACGGTAACCTTTTTTCGACAAGCTCGGCATGACAGTGGGGATATATAAAAAACGGAGGCGATTAGCGCCTCCGGTAATCAAGAGTGTCAAGCGTGTTCTTTAGAAGGTGAACACAACTGCTCTCTCAAGCTGCGGATCCGCTGTCGCCTTCACTACTTCTGATTTCACCACAAGTCGGTCAGCAGGGATTCCGTATTTTCCTGTAAGCATGTCAGCTATATATTTTCCTCGTGCTGCGCTGAGGGCCTGATTGCGTTTCTGGCCTCCTGTGTTGCTGTCAGCCGAGCCCATCACTGTGATATATACCTTTCCCTGCTCGTTCACCTTGGCGAGGATGTGCTTTGCAATGTAGTCAAGGTGCTGCATCTCGTCTGGCGCAAGGACTGTCTTGCCGATGCTGAAGTAGACTGTCGCTGGGGAGAATCCTGAAAGATCAGCTGCCTTTTCCAGAACAACCTCTTCTTTCTGCATTGCAGTCATCTGTTTGTTAAGGTTGGCGTTCTGCTTCTGAAGCTTCGCATTGTCCTGTGCGAGAGCCACATTGGCAGCCTCAAGAGCTACTGCGGCAGCTTCAAGAGCAGCGATCTCACCTGCTGTTGCAGTCTCGACTGCAGCAAGCACTGTTGATGTTCTCAAGAAACCAGGCCAGCCGAGGTTGACTGCAAGTCCCAAAGTCGCAGATGGAAGTATCGCAACACCGTCAGCTCCGTGCACACGGCCATTGACCACAACTGTCTTTGTATCAAGAATCACCGCAAGTCTTTCAGTGATGCGGAAGTTGTGAAGCATACCGGCACCCAAAGCGAGCTCATTGTTGTAGAAATCCACATCATCAAGTCCATAGGAACGGAAGTATCCGGCATTTACATATGGGATCATATTCCAGACGCGTGTCTCCTTATAACCACCGATTGCGTTTGTCATGTTCCATAGGAAGTCACCGTGAATGTACATATATCCGAACTTCTGGAGATACATATCCTCGCCTGTGTCGAATACAGATCCAAGGACAGAAGGTGTGTCAGACCATGAGTTGGCACTGAGACCCGAGTAGCCTACCCTCATACCGATTGTAGGAGTGAACCACTTGCCGACGCTCACATCGAGGCTCGGTCCGACCTTGGTCTTGTAACCTTCATTCATGAAGAAGTTCACACCGCCACTGGCTCCGATGAACCAATTGTCTCCGAAGCGGTTTGTTTCATAAGGGCCGCGAACGACCTTACCGTTCTCATCCCTGTTTCCATTCTCCTGCGCAAAAGCAACTGGAGAGGCTGTCAAAGCGACAGCAGCAAGAGCCGCAGCTCCAATAAATAATTTAAGACGTTTCATAACCACTATTTTAAATGTGTCTGAAACGTCTTATACAAATTTGGTGTACAAACCGGATTTTGAAGCCGATAATTTTTGAAACGGGCTACTTCATATTCCTGATCACCTCAGCTTTCACTGCAAAGAAATTGTCCTTTCCTTTGTCCATCAGGCGGTATTCTCTGTGGGTGCTCCACGATGCCGGCGTGTCGTGTATTGCGATGTCCTCGCCTGTGTCATTCGGCACATACTCGCGGACCTTTGCCTGCCAAGCCTCGATTCTTGCTACGCTCGCATCCATATCGAATAGGCCGTTTGCCGGATCGATGAGTTCAAGAAGGGCATTCTTGTAGATGTCTCTGAACTCCTGATGTTTCATCATCCTCTTCATAAGCACACCCTTGTCTCCCCAATTATATGGATCGTGACGTCCGGCGTCATTCTGAGCACCGCAGTTAGCAGTTGTACCAAGCGAGTTATCGTAATCGTAAGGAATGAGGAAGAACTTGTAGTTGTACTTGTCATA
Organism: uncultured Bacteroidales bacterium; assembly: GCA_947367375.1. Classification (GTDB taxonomy): domain Bacteria; phylum Bacteroidota; class Bacteroidia; order Bacteroidales; family UBA932; genus Cryptobacteroides. The sequence continues at coordinate 2,126 of CANBDZ010000128.1, forward strand.
TGAGTTGAAGTACATATAGAAGTTGTTTCCGTTGTTCCAGTGGTCATCCCACATTCCGACAGCCACATTCACAGCGTAAGTCTTGAGGAGGAGCTGCACATCGCAGACCTCTTTGATCCACTGATAGAAGCTCTCGTCGCTCTTACCGTTCAACTTCAGGATGAAGTCCTTGAGCTGATCTACCGCTGCCTCATAGTCACTTTCATCTCCCTTATATTCATAAGTGAAGTTCTCGCCGGTGTCCTCGTCAAGGCCGAATTTAGCATCGACAGAATCAAGGAAGGCTCCCATATTTGACCATCCGCACTTCCAGAGATTACCATTCTTGATTCCGAACATATTGGTCACACGCTTCTCAACGAACTTGTCATCAACAGGCTCAATCATCTCATACACACCGTAATACGCAGGCTTCGAATCTCCTTCCACGTGGATCCAGAGACGGCAGTAGATGTCGTGAGCTGCAGTCCAGATGCCATATCTGCGATAAAGATCATAGCAGTAAAGTTCCCTCACATAGCAAGGATCATCCTTGAACCACTTGAGGTTTACCTTACGGATGCCGTTGATAGTGTGAGCGTCATCCTTATGGAACTTACGGAAATTGATTCCGAAGTGGCAATGCTGCCAATCAGCCTTGTCTGTCTGATGCATCTGGCCCTTCTTGCCTTCAGGGCGACGTCTTGATGTATTTCCACGGAGTCTCAGACCACCGTCCTCTATAAAGAACACGTCATCACCCTTCTTGTAGGTGAAGTCAGCGTGGAAATAATCCACATTGTGGTTGTCCTCATCGTAACGCTTGAGAAGGGCGTTCCACTCGTCCTTGGTGATGTGTACTGTAATCTCTGGAATGACACTTTCATCCCAGACATATTGAAGGCCCGGGTGATTGATCATAGGCGTAGCCGGATTTTCCTCCACCGGAGGCGTAGGACCTGGCACAGGGCCTTCAGGGGTCACAGGTTTGTTGCAGCCAAGAAGGAGGGCGGTGCAGAGGAGTATGTTTAAGAGGTGTTTCATATTATTGTATTTAGGTATATAAAGATGTCTCGACAAGCTCGACATGACAAAGAGAAGAGATATATCGACAAGCTCGACATGACAAAGAGAAGAGATATATCGACAAGCTCGACAGACAATAAGGGCGGTCGCAACGGCCGCCCCATATATTCAAAACTATTTTACAGGAATGTTCTCAAGAACAGCCTTAAGGAACTCCCAGCATTTTGCTACTGAAGGGATGTTCGCACGCTCATCCGGTGAGTGAGGGCTCATGAGTGTAGGACCGCATGAAACCATGTCCCAATGAGGATATGCGCCGCTGAGGATACCGCACTCAAGACCTGCGTGGATAGCCATTACAGCAGGCTCCTTACCATAGAGGTCGTTGTACACCTTCTTCATGGTGGCGAGGATAGCTGAATCCGGGTTAGGTGCCCAACCCGAATAACCGCCTGCGAATGAAGTCTGGATGCCTGCGAGAGAGAAGATAGACTCGAACTTCTGCGCGAGAGCCTCCTTGGCAGTGTCCACAGAGCTTCTCATGAGAGTCTTCACTGAGAACTCGCCGAGCTCGATCTTCACCATTGCAAGGTTGTTTGAAGTCTCCACGAGACCTGCCATTTCGCTGCTCATACGCTCTACTCCGTCAGGACAAGCGAGGATAGCGCGGATGAAACGGATTGCATCTGCCTCTGGAACATACTTGCACTCCTCACCGTGGCAGCAGCACTCGCCTTCAGCGCACTCGTATGGCTTGAAGATGAACTCAGAATCAGGATCTGTTCCAGCGTACTCAGCCTTGATCTCAGCTGCTGCCTTCTCGAACACGTTCTGAGCAAGCTCCACCTTGTCAGCAGGCACGTACACTGTTGCGAAAGCCTCACGTGGGATCGCATTGCGGAGTGTACCACCCTCAAGATCAAGAAGTTTCACATCAGCCTCAGTCATGAGCGCATAAAGGATGCGTGCAGCGATCTTGTTTGCATTACCTCTATAAAGGATGATGTCCATACCCGAGTGACCTCCCTTGAAGCCCTTCACTGCAAGTGAGTAGCAAAGCCAGCCTTCCTGCGGTTCAGCAGCTGTGTAAGTAGCAGATGCTGAAGCATCAAGACCACCGGCGCAACCTACATAAAGCTCACCCTCTGTCTCTGAATCGAGGTTGATGAGGATCTCACCCTCAAGTACACCAGGCTTGAGAGCCATAGCTCCTGTCATACCAGTCTCCTCGTCGATAGTGCAAAGGAGCTCGATAGGACCATGCTTGAGGTCTGAAGACTCGAGGACAGCCATCGCCATAGCAAGGCCGAGTCCGTTGTCTGCACCGAGAGTTGTGCCCTTAGCCTTTACCCACTCGCCGTCGATCCAAGTCTGGATAGGATCCTTCTCGAAATCGTGGACAGTGTCAGCGTTCTTCTGAGGAACCATGTCGATGTGACCCTGAAGGATAACACCCTTCATGTTCTCACATCCTGGAGTAGCAGGCTTGCGGATGATGATGTTGCCAACCTCATCCTTGATAGTCTCAAGGCCGTGCTCCTTACCCCAGTTATACATATACTCCACTGCAAGCTCTTCATGCTTTGAAGGGCGTGGAATCTGTGTCAATGCGTAAAAGTTTTTCCACACGATCTGTGGATCAAGATTCTGAATGCTCATAATTATCAATGTTTATGTGTTTATTTCAATGCTGTCTTCAATGGAACTGAAGATTCCTGACCAAGCTGATAAACTGGTATGCGGGTCTGGAAAAGAAGGTCTGCACCTTCCTTGATCTTCACTGTACAAGTTGCTGGTATTCTGTAATATAATGAAGGTACTTCCTTAACAGGCTTTGGCTTTGGAGCCTTCTTTCCCTTGGCAGCTGCCTTCTCTGCCGCAGCTTCTTCAGCAATCTGCTCCGGAGTTACCACCTGAGCGATCTGAGGCACCTCTATCTCCATGATGATAGGTCTTCCGTTCATCTCGTCAGCCGGCAGAAGACCTGCCTTGTCAGAAACGCGGAATGCCACATACATCTGATTCTGACGGTCAGCCTGAGGGATAATCTCGAACTTCATAGTCTGGGTCTGGAAGTCAGAATAGCCGGTAAACAAGGTCATATACTCATTCTCCAAGCGTGTAAGTTCTTCTACAGCAGTGCCCATTGCCTCACCGCTGTAAGTCGCGTCAGTGTCGCCGGTCACAATCTGAAGACGCTGCTTGCGCAGGTCAAGGATTGTGTTGGCCGCCTCACGCGCCTTCTGCTCAAGAGACTTCTCCACAACCATATTCTGCTGCACTGCAACTCTGTTGTACGCAGACTCCTTCTTGTCCTTCTTATAGAGCACAGCTGACTCAGATGTAAAGTTTGAAGATATGCCCTTGCCTGAGAAATCAGACTGCACATCCACAGGAAATCTCCACACTGACTCATCTGCGAAATTAGCGTCAGTCATGGTCACAAGACCTGCCGCTGTAAGCTTAAGGAGATTGGATGCCACTGTTGTTCCTGCCGCAAGAGGGTACCTCCTTGAAAGGTCAGCTTCCACATAAGGAACCACAGAGATCTGAGAAAGCTGAACGGTTGTCTCATCCTTCATACGAGGAACGATGCCGAGGAACTTCTCTGCATATTTTGCATATGGTCCTGCATGGAAAACTTCCTGAACCGCCTCAACCTCAAGGGCGATGGTGGTTGAAGGGAGGGAATATGTCAAATATCCCGAAGGATCTGCCGCGGTCTGCGCAGAAGCCGTTAATGAAATCGCAAGAACTGCGAGAGCAATGATTGAATTTCTCATTTTATTTCCATCTTTTGTGACTCCAGAGCCAGTTGTGTGGAGTCTCGTTAATTTCCTGTTCGAGTATGTCATAGTACTTCCTGATCAGATCCTCCGGAGCGTGTTCAGACGCATTCTGGCATATTGGAACGAAAGTCATCTCGTACTTTCCTCTTGCCACATGCTTCATTTTCAAATACACAACGCTGTGACTGAGCTTGTTCGCCAAGCCAACACTACCGAGCATCGCATTTGTCGGCTGATGGAGGAACTCCCCTACCGGATGCTTGCCTGTGCCCTTGTATGGAGCCTGATCGGCGATGTAAATATATATCTTACGATCCTGACGATGCTTGATCGCGTATCGGAGGATGTTGGAAGACTCTATCTCGCAGGATGTTCCGACTTTTTCCAAGGCTGCAGCGCGGTTACGCTTGAAGAAATCGTCAGAGAACTGGCTTGTGAGCTGCTTGTAAACCACAGTGATCTGCTCTTCTTCGAGGGTCACCTTCTCCCCTGTCGCTGTCCTGTAGCCAAGAAAACCTCCGAGAAGTTCCCAGTTGCCGCAGTGCGAATAAAGCACTGTCATACTCGGCGCAGCTGCAAAAAGTTCATTGAACACTTCTGGGTTTGTGACAGTCACAATGCCGCTTTTGTACAGTTTCCTGTAGTTGCAGCCTCCGAACCAGATAGCCTCAACAAAGATCTCTCCGAGATGCCTGTAGAAGTCAGAAGCGATCTTTTCAAGCTCGCGGTACTTCTTCTCCGGAAAGGACCTGGCAAGGTTTATCATCACTGTGCCGTAGCGGTACTTCATCACATCTTTCATCAGCCACGAAAGAATCCTGCCCATGAAATAATGGAATCCGAGCGGCAGCTTGGACAACAGCACCACAACACCTCTTGCTATATTTACAAATAACTTTCTCATTTTCAGATACATATAATCTTCGCACCACTTCCCACCCCTTCAACGCATGTCCCTCCGGGTCAGCACAAAAAACAAATATACCTATTTTCCTCGTCATTTCCGATATTTTCCCTTCTAAATTATTTTACTATCTTTGTCGGATTAAACGATTAAATTCAATAACAATCAATAAACACAAGTAATTATGTTCAAAGGTCAACCAAAAGGACTATTCGCCCTTGCGCTTGCAAACACAGGTGAGCGTTTCGGCTATTACACAATGCTGGCCATCTTCCTCCTGTTCATCCAGGCGAAGTTCGGCTTCAGCGCGGCGGCTGCCACACAGATCTACTCCATCT
>CANBDZ010000129.1 GCA_947367375.1 uncultured Bacteroidales bacterium
GAAAGAAGATCATTCGGTGGTGACAGACCAAGAAGATCATTCGGAGAGAACTCTGAGAGAAGAAGCTACGGAGAAGGTTCAAGAAGCTTCGGTGGTGAAAGAAAGTCATTCGGAAGCGACAGACCAAGAAGATCATTCGGAGAGAACTCTGAGAGAAGAAGCTACGGCGAAGGTTCAAGAAACTTCGGCGGTGAGAGAAAGTCATTCGGAAGTGACAGACCAAGAAGATCATTCGGCGAGAATTCGGAAAGAAGAAGCTACGGTGAAGGTTCAAGAAACTTCGGCGGTGAAAGAAGATCATTTGACGGAGAGAAGAGATCATTCAACGGCGAGAAGAGATCATTCAACGGAGACAGAAAGCCGTTTGGAAGAAAGCCTGCAGGTGGAAGAGGATTCAACTCTGCAAAGAAGAGCTTTACAAAGAAGGACTTCAACTATTTCCGCAACGAGGAGGAAAGCGGAATCAACAAGATGATCGAGAGAAGACCTCAGCTCAATGCTGATCTCTATTCTGACAACGATATGGTGAACATTCCTATCAAGGAAGAGGTTCGTCTCAACAAATACATCGCAAACTCTGGAGTATGTTCAAGAAGAGAGGCTGATAACTTCATCCTTGCAGGTGTGGTTACAGTAAACGGTGAGGTTGTGACAGAACTTGGAACCAAGATCAACATCAACACTGACGACATCAGATTCAATGGTGAGAGACTCAAGGGCGAGGCAAAGGTATATATCGTAATGAACAAGCCTAAGGGCTACGTTACCACTGCAAGCGATCCACACGCAGACAAGACTGTGATGGACCTTCTCAAGGGTTGCTCGACAAGAGTATTCCCTGTAGGCCGTCTTGACAAGAACACAACTGGTGTCCTCATGTTCACTAATGACGGCGAGATTGCAGAGAAGCTTACACACCCTTCATACGACAAGAAGAAGATCTATCAGGTATCTCTTGACAGCAAGCTCAGAAAAGAGGATTTCGACAAGATCCTCAGCGGAGTTGAGCTTTCAGACGGAGTTATCGCAGCTGACGAGCTCGAGTACATCGAGGAGGACGACCACCGCAAGCTCGGCATCGAGATCCACTCAGGAAAGAACCGTATCGTAAGAAGAATCTTCGAGTCACTCGGCTACGAGGTGAAGGCTCTCGACAGAGTGTATTTCGCAGGTCTTACAAAGAAGGGCCTCAAGAGAGGCGAGTGGAGATTCCTTTCAGAGGGAGAGACCAACCTTCTTAAAATGGGTGCATACCTTTAATATATAAGCGTAAGCATAAATTATGAGCGTAAGCAATGGTAAACATCGCGCTGGATTTGTCAACATCATCGGTAACCCGAATGTGGGCAAATCCACGCTTATGAATGCCCTCGTGGGCGAGAAACTGTCGATTGTGACTGCCAAGGCGCAGACCACAAGACACAGAATCATGGGAATCGTGAACGGAGAAGACTATCAGATCGTCTATTCCGACACTCCAGGTATCCTTAAGCCTAACTACAGGCTGCAGCAGAGCATGATGAACTTTGTAGACACCGCCATCGGTGATGCCGACATCATCCTCTATGTGACCGACACAATCGAGAAAGGCGACAAGAACGAAGAGTACATCGCGAAGCTCAAGAACATCCAGTGCCCTGTGATCCTGGTGATCAACAAGATCGACATCAGCAGCCAGGAGCAGGTGATGGAGCTTATGAAATGGTGGAAGGAGCAGATTCCTAACGCCATCATCTTCCCTGCATCAGCCCAGGAGAAGTTCAACCTTGACAACATCTTCGACACCATCGTGAGCAACCTCCCTACAGCTCCGGCATGGTACGACAAGGATGTATTCACAGACAAGAATCTCAGATTCTTCGCTTCGGAGATCGTAAGAGAAAAGATCTTCCTCAACTACAAGGAGGAGATCCCTTACAGCTGTGAAGTGGTTGTGGAAGAGTTCAAGGAAGGTGCTGAAAGATACGACATCAGCGCCGTCATCTATGTGATGCGCGAAACCCAGAAGGGCATCATCATAGGCAAGGGAGGACAGTCTCTCAAGAAGGTCGGCACACAGGCACGCATCGACATGGAGGATTTCTTCCAGAAGAAGGTGTTCCTCCGCCTTTTCGTGAAGGTAGATGAAGACTGGAGAGAGAACAAGAAGGAATTGAGAAGATTCGGTTACGAATATTAAAAACAAGTGAGATAGAAATGAGTTTTGACGACATCGACATCCCGGAAGAGGATCTTGGCATCGAGCAGGAATCTGACGATGAAAACCCGATAGAAAGCACTCCGGGCAAGTTTGACAAACTTTTCGGTGAGAACAGCAGGAAGCACAAGCTCTCCCGCATGTTCAAGGACTGGTACATTGACTATGCATCCTACACCGTCCTCTACAGAGCTGTACCACACCTCGTAGACGGACTCAAGCCGGTGCAGAGACGTGTACTCCACGCCATGTGGCGCATTGACGACGGCAGCTACACAAAGGTAGCCAACATCGTCGGACAGGCGATGCAGTTCCACCCGCACGGCGACCAGTCCATCCTCGGAGCCCTCGTATGGATCGGCCAGAGAAACTATCTGGTAGACTGCCAGGGTAACTGGGGTAACATACTCACAGGTGACGCCAATGCGGCGCCGCGTTACATCGAGGCAAGATTGAGCAAGCTCGCTAAGGAGATCATGTTCAATCCTAAGATCACCAACTGGATGACCTCTTACGACGGACGTAACCAGGAGCCCGTAGAGCTTCCGGTGAAGTTCCCTATCCTGCTTGCACAGGGTACTGAGGGTATCGGTACTGGTTTCGCCTCGAAGATCCTGCCTCACAACTTCAACGAGCTTATCGACGCTTCGATCTGCGTTCTCGAAGGCAAGGACTTCGAGATCTATCCTGACTTCCTGACAGGAGGTTCGGCAGACTGCTCGAAGTACAGCAGCAAGAAGAAGGGCGGCAAGATCAAGGTACGTGCAAAGATCGAGAAGATAGACAAGAACACCTTGTCAATCACCGAAATACCATTCAGCAAGACTACCGATGCAGTCAAGGAATCGATTGTGGAGGCTAAGGAAAGCGGTAAGATCAAGATCAAGAAGATCGACGACCTCACCAGTGCGACAGCAAACATCCTTATCCACCTTCCTAACGACGTGTCTCCGGACAAGACCATCGACGCCCTCTATGCATTCACTGCCTGCGAGGTGTCAGTGACTCCGAACACATGTGTGATCCACGACAACAAGCCTCAGGTACTCAGCGTGAACGACATTCTCCGTCACAGTACCTATCACACCAAGGACCTGCTCGGCCAGGAGCTTGAGATCAGGCTTGGAGAGCTGGAGAACGAATGGCACTACAACTCACTTGAGAAGATCTTCTTCGAGAACAAGGTCTACAAGATCCTCGAAGGTGACGCAAAGACTTGGGAAGACCAGCTTCAGGAGGTGTTTGACACAATGATGACCTACCAGAACCTGCTCAAGAGGCCTATCCTCATGGAGGACATCAACAGACTGGTAGAGAAGCCTGTGAGAAAGATCTCCAAGTTCGACACCAAGGCTGTGGATGAGAAACTGAAGGGCATCGAGGCTGAGATGGAGGAGGTAAAGAACCACCTCGCACATCTTACCGAGTACACCATCAGGTACTTCAAGAACCTCAAGAAGAAGTATGGCAAGGCATATCCGAGACTTACAGAGATCGTGGAGTTCGAGTCAATCGAGAGCACACGAGTAGTAAGCAACAACGCCAAGCTCTACGCAAACAAGGCAGAGGGATTCGTCGGCACAAACCTCAAGAAGGAGGACAACGCAGAGTTCATCTGCGACTGCTCTGACCTTTCTGAGATCATCGTCATCCACAAGGATGGTAAGTATATGGTTACCAAGGTAAGCGAGAAAGCCTTCCTTGGAAAGGACATCCTCTATGTCGGCATCTTCAACAGAAACGACCAGAGAACCATCTACAACGTGATCTACCGCGAGGGTAAGACTTCTCTCAGCTATGCAAAGAGATTCGCCGTGACAGGTATCACAAGGGACAAGGAGTACGACATCACCCAGGGAACACCGGGCTCGACTATACTTTGGTTTACAGTAAACGGAAATGCAGAGGCAGAGACAGTGAAGATCTACCTCCGTCCGCGTCCGAAGCTCAAGAAGCTCATCGACGAGTACGACTTCTCAGAGCTCGGCATCAAGGGTAGAGCCTCAAGAGGTAACCTCGTGTCAAAGAACCCGATCCAGAAGATCACCCTCAAGTCAAAGGGTATATCGACAATCGGTGGAAAGGACATCTGGTTCGACGAGGACATCCAGAGGCTCAATGAAGACGGAAGAGGTCTGCACCTTGGCCAGTTCAACACAGGTGACCACATCCTGGCCATCTTCAAGGACGGAACTTACTACACCACTACATTCGACCTCAGCAACAGATACCAGGGCAACCTTCTCAAGATCGAGAAGCTCGACCTGAACAAGGTGTACACCGCACTGTACTATGACAAGGCTGTCGGAGCATTCTACATCAAGCGATTCTCGTTTGACGTGAGCGACAACACTCCTGTAAGCTTCATCGCAGATTCAAAGGGTTCATACCTTGTAGCTCTCTCCGACGACAAGCATCCTCAGGTAGAGGTAACGTTCGGAGGAAAGAACGAGAACAGGCTTCCTGAGCTCATCGATGCAGAAGAGTTCATCGCGAAGAAGGGTATCCAGGCAAAGGGTAAGAAGGTCAGTCAGTACGATGTGAAGAAGGTAGAGTTCACCGAGCCGCTTCACAAACCGGAAGACGACATCAAACCTGAAGAATCCGAGGCAGAGAACCAGGCAGGAGAAATCGACAATTCAGAGGTAGAGGATCCTATCGACCTCGATCTTCCGGATGACGATGTACAGCTGACTCTTTTCTAAGAATATAACTGTTATGACAATATCACTGACAGGACTTATGGGATGCGGGAAAAGCAGCGTCGGGAGGGAACTCTCGAAGCTGCTTTCCTGGCATTTCATGGACCTGGATGAAGTGATAGTGCAGCGCGAAGGCAGAAGCATCCCCGAAATTTTTGCCAAAGACGGAGAAAAGGAATTCCGTAGAATGGAACTGGAGGCCTTCAAGGCAGTAATCGAAAATGTGGAGGGCAATGGAACCGTCCTGGCACTCGGAGGCGGCACAGTAACAACACCGGAGTGTGCAGAAACCGCACACGAAAAGACTTTATGTATATATATGAGAGCGTCTGTCCAGACGCTCAAGACCCATCTCGAAGGGCAGACCGAAGGTCGTCCTCTTCTTTGCGGGCAGGACATCGAGGAGCGCCTTGAGCGACTGATGTCCGAGCGTGGCCATATATATGAAAAAACCGCCCATATCGTTATAGATACAGACGGTAAATCTATTTCTGAAATCGCTCAGGAGATCCTTAGATCATCTCATCACGTTCGTTGATGTCCTTGACGCGGAGCTGGATGTTTGCAGAGCCGCGGTAGTAGTTCTCCACAATCGAATAACATACGTCTATCGGATTGCCCGACTTGATGTGGTCGAAGAACTCGGCCATGTTGAATGCTATTGCAGATATGTGATGATAAGGATGTGACTCCTGGATCAGCTCGAGCTTGAGGTGACCTCCTTCGGCTCCTACCTTACGTCCGTTTCCGTTGTCATAAACGTTCTCTGTGAGGAAGATAGGCGCGCTGTTGCCTGGTCCAAACGGCTGGAACTGCTTGAGGATACGGAGGAACTTCGGCGTCATCTGCGAGAAGTTCAGTCGTGCGTCGATGTCCACTACAGGAGTCTGCATTGCAGGAATGATGGCCTGTGAGATGAACTTTTCGATTCTTTCACAGAAAGTAGGGAGATTCTCCTCCTTCAATGTAAGGCCGGCAGCGTAGAGGTGGCCTCCGAAGTTCTCGAGAAGGTCTGAACAGCTCTCGATAGCATCATAGAGGTCGAAACCGTGTACGCTTCGTGCAGATCCTGTCACAAGGCCTTCCTGAGACTTTGTGAACACGATGGTAGGCTTGTAGAATGCCTCGACAAGACGCGAAGCCACGATTCCCACAACACCCTTGTGCCACTCCGGATTATATACTATGGTCGCATTGCCGCAAGAAAGACAGTTGCCCGAACGTACCATGTCGAGTGCCTCCTGAGTAATGCGTCTGTCGATGTTCTTTCTTTCGTTGTTATGCTCGTTGATCTCAGTACCGATGCGGATAGCTTCCTCTGCATTTGTAGCAGTAAGGAGCTCTACAGCTATTCTTCCGGACTCCATTCGTCCCGCAGCATTGATACGCGGTCCGATCTTGAAGACGATGTCATCAATTGATATATGGCTTGGCTCAATGCCTGAAAGCTGGATCATCGCCATGAGTCCCACTCTTGGTCTTTCGTTCAGCTGCTTGAGTCCGAAATGAGCAAGAATACGGTTCTCATCAGTCACAGAGACAAGGTCAGAAGCGATGCTGACCACAAGCAGGTCGAGGAGCGGGATCAAAGTCTCGAACGGGATGTCATATCTCTGAGAATATGCCTGCACAAGCTTGAAGCCGACGCCGCAACCTGAAAGGTCATCGAACGGATAGTGGCAGTCTTCCCTCTTAGGGTCAAGGACAGCCACAGCCTTAGGCAGTTCGTTTTCCGGAAGGTGATGGTCACAGATGATCACATCAATGCCTTTTTCACGGGCATACTCCACCTTCTCGTTTGCCTTGATGCCGCAGTCGAGGGTGATGATGAGGTTGAATCCGTTTTCTGACGCCCAGTCTATGCCTTTGTATGAAACTCCGTAGCCTTCGTCATATCTCTCAGGGATATAGAAGTCAACTTTGGAAGTAAGGCGTCTGAGGAATGAATAGACAAGCGACACTGCTGTGGTTCCGTCCACGTCGTAGTCTCCATAGACGAGGATCTTCTCTGAACCGGTCACTGCCTGACGCACTCTTTCCACTGCCTTGTCCATGTCCGTCATGAGGAACGGATCGTAGAGGTTGTCAAGGCTTGGACGGAAGAATGATCGTGCCTGAGAAAACGTCTTGACGCCCCTCAGGACCAGAAGTTCCGCAAGTACCGGGTCAACTCCAAGTTCTGAGGAAAGCTGCCCTACAGTCTCAGGGTCAG
>CANBDZ010000130.1 GCA_947367375.1 uncultured Bacteroidales bacterium
ATCTCACTACTACAGGATCCACCGCAATATCTTCTGGATTTACGGCTGTAGCGACAATCAAGGCAGCCGGCAAGGGAATAAAGACAGAGGCATCTGGAAACATGAGCATCGAACGTCTGCGCGAGGTCGCGGAGACCGGCGTCGACTACATCAGCGTAGGAGCCCTCACCCATACAGTAAAAGGAATGGATATCAGCATGAATATCCAGATTGACAACAAGTAATATGCTTAAGGAGAAGATACAGAAGCTCAAGAAGGAGAAGGGAGCAGTCATCCTGGCGCATTATTACACTTCAAAGGACGTTCAGGAAATCGCTGACTTCCTGGGTGACTCTCTAGCTCTTTCCATAAAGGCAAAGGAGCTTGACGCCCCGATCATTCTTTTTGCAGGTGTCAATTTCATGGCCGAGACCGCCAAGGTGCTGTGCCCTGAGAAGAAGGTTCTGATTCCCGTACCTGATGCTGGATGCTCTTTGGCGGAATCATGTCCGGCGGAAGAGTTCGCTAAGATCAGGAAGAGATATCCGGACCATCTGGTCGTGTCCCATGTCAATACTTCTGTCGGAGTCAAGGCCCTTACCGATGTATGCTGTACATCGACTAACGCACTGAAGATTGTTGAGAGCATTCCTGCTGACCAGCCGATAATATTCGGACCGGACCGCAATCTGGGAGGATACATAAGGAAGGTTACAGGAAGGGAGAACATGATTCTATGGGACGGCTCATGTCATGTGCATGAGAAGTTCTCACTTGACAGGATACGCGGCCTCAAGGCATCTCATCCTCATGCCAAGACAGTGGTACATCCGGAGTGCCCTGCCGAAATCGTAGACGAGGCAGACTATGTAGGCTCAACGGCCGGCATACTTGAGTACTGCGGACAAAGCGAAGCCAAAGAGTTCATAGTCATCACTGAGTCCGGAATCCTTGTCGAGATGAGGAAGAGATATCCCGAGAAGGTTTTCATACCGGCGCCATCTGTCCATGAGGCGGCATGCAATGAATGCAATTACATGAAGATGATAACGCTGGAGAGCATTCTGGAATGTCTTGAAAGCGAGACTCCCGAAGTACTGCTTGACGAAACCATCAGGGCAGCAGCGAAACGCTCGATAGACAATATGATATCCGTAAGATAGTCTGTCATAATGGCAGACAGCAATATTTTCGTATCCTCACCCGCGTGGGGATACGATTTTTATTTCAGGACTACAATCCTACCAGGCTATTGAACAACGGAACGATCACTGCCGTAAGGATTCCCATCAGGGCTATTGAAAGGCCGCTTATCGCTCCTTCAACCGCCCCCATTTCTATAGCTCTGGCTGTACCCAGTCCATGTGAGGAGCAGCCCATTGCCAGGCCTTTCGCTATCGGATCCTTAATGCCGAAAAGCTTCAGCGCGAGAGGACCTACAAGCGCACCGATGAACCCTGAGATTATAACTGAGACTGCTGCAAGAGAAACATCACCACCCGCCGATCTGGTAATATCCATAGCTATCGGTGTCGTAACCGATTTCGCTTCGAGAGCCTTGACAAAAAACTCATCCAATCCAAGAACCGGACACAGCAGATATACAGAAACAACTCCTATAATGCTGCCAGCCACTACGGCAGACATGATACCAGCAATATTTTCCCTGATTGTCTGTCTGTGCTTATACAGAAGATATCCGAGTGAGACAACGCTCGGCCCTAACATGAAGTCGATGAGAGAATTTGACTGGATATAGAATTCAGGAGATATGTCAAACAACTTGATTACTGCGATGATTACCGGTATGCTGATGACAAAGGGATGAAGAAGAGCAATGCCGGACTTTCTCCTGAGCCATACGCCGAGAAGATATGCTCCTATCGTCAGAAGAAGCATCGCCGGGAGATTATTGAATATTTCATGCACCATCATTTTCTCCTCCTTATTCTATCCGTAAGTTGTTTGGTCCAGCCGCTGACAGCCATGACCAACAAGGCAGTGATGGTCAACAGTGCCACCCAGGCTAGAAAATGCATCTTGATCAGTCCCCACATTTCAAGGATGCCTATCAATGCAGGGATGAAAAAGATGGCCATATTGTCGGTAAGGAAAAGCGCTACATCACGCACGGAATCCTCCTTGACGATACCTGCCATCAATGAAAGAAACAGAATTATCATTCCCAGAACGCTGCCGGGAATGAATTCACCTGTGCAGAATGATATCACATTACCTATGACCAGGTGAAGCAGAATAATAAATAAGCCTTTGAAAACTTTCATGACAACCTGTTTTACAGGAGCTTTGTGATCTCGTCCTGATATTTACGGGATATCGGGATGCTCTCGAATCCGTCAAGTTCAAGCTCGGCCACAAGAAGGCCCGCCTCATCACGATGGACGATCTTGATATAGGACGGATTGATGAAATAGGATCTATGGCAACGCACCAGACCGTGCTTCAACAGGTCCTCCTCCAAGGCCCTCATTGATGAGCGTAGTATGAATTTCTTTGTCTTGTTTCTGTCAAGGTAGTGAATCTGGACGTAGTTGTCCTCGCACTTGATGAATATCACAGCCTCATGAGCGATTACCAGACGTAGTTTCTTGTACTCATCATAGAACCTTATAAGAGAGTTCTCATCTCCTGACAGCGGCTGGTCAATGTTCCTCAAATGACGTTCAAAACACAGCCATAGAATCACATACGGGTAGACAGCAGTAGCGAGAAGACTCAGATAGGCCATTCCAGCCGTCTCGAAGAACGCAAGTTCCCCTCTTGACATGAGGACAATATAAAGGGATGAGAAGAGAGCCGTCAGCATCAGTTCCCCAGCACACCAGAGGATATAATATTTGCCTGATATAGAGCGGAATCGTCCCAAAGCGTAAAGAGAGAATCTGCTAAGCAGTACAGAGCCAAGAACAATGCAGAAGAGTATCGTCACGTTGAATGCGAATGACGAGTGAGGCATACTCAGGATATCATACTCCATCCTCGGCTGGTAATAGAGCGTGAAAAGAAAAGCGAACAAGGGTATGACCAACGAGTGAATGACCGTACCCGGCAAAGATACTATTTTGGCTAATGTCCTGTTCATCTTATTAGGTTGCTTAAATCAGGGGCAAAGGTATAAATTATTTGTCAAACGCCCCTGAAAACACGCTTTTTCTCCCCTATTATTGTCATTCTCCCCATTTGCACATCAAATGCGACTATTTCTGGCCTGCCTCATAATTGAGCGATAATTTTGCGACCGTAAACGAACGAGAAAAATGAAAAAGTTAAAAGTAACGGCCTTGGGAGATTCGATTACCAAAGGTGTCGTCCTTACAGACCAGGACAGATATACAGTCACTCAGCAATCCTTTATGGATATGGTAGGTGAAAAGCTGGATATGGACATCGTCAACTGCGGGAAATTCGGTTCGACAGTAAGCATGGGTGACAAGATTATCAGCAGACACATTAAAGACATATCGGAAAGCAATTACACATTTATTGAGTATGGAGGCAACGATTGCGACTTCGACTGGATGAAGATCGCTGACGCCCCTGCTGAAGATTACGCGCCAAAGACTTCGCTGGAGGATTTC
The DNA here is from genome assembly GCA_947367375.1 of uncultured Bacteroidales bacterium. Lineage (GTDB taxonomy): Bacteria > Bacteroidota > Bacteroidia > Bacteroidales > UBA932 > Cryptobacteroides. The sequence continues at coordinate 3,580 of CANBDZ010000130.1, forward strand.
AGGGTCAGGTTCATAGGACTGATAAAGCGGATACGTGAACTAGGCTCAACACCTGTGATCATTTCACTTCCTCCTATTTTATCGGACAGATATTTTTCTTATTTTAGCAATCGGATGACCGAAAGGCAGAAGGAAAATGTCATCAGATGGCTGGGAGGTGACGTCGGCATCATTTCCAGATGGCACGAGACTTATAACAGGAGCCTTTTTGTAATTGCCGGACAGACACAGACTGAAATCATAGATGTGACAGCTCCATTCGACACATTCAGAGGAGACCTCAAGACCTTGTTCTGCGCGGACGGCATCCACCCGAATGTTTACGGGTACAGACTGATAGCTGATGCCATAATAAGAAGATATATATGACAGCGGATTTATTATATTGGATAGTCTTATTTCTGATCCTGGTGATAGGCTTTCTTATTCTTCGCTTTTGCAATGAGAAGATCAAGAAAGAATAATCGGGTATATCACTCTATCATGCATCAAGGTTCCCACGCATATTCTTGACAATCATCAGAAGAAGGGTCTTCCAGTTATCTGACGGAGACTCTTGTAAAGAATAAAATCATCCAGGAATCTGGTAAATTCCAATTTAGTCAACATTATCTCAATACCACATCCACACTTCCCTCTTGAGATAGCTCAGAGAAGTGTGGATTTTAGTATTTGGGCCGACTTACTCCAAACTGATCAGATCAGCAGCTTCGCGCGCTTTGCTGTTGACGAGATGAAAGTACTGTTGAGTTGTAAGGATACTAGAGTGTGTCATATGTCTCGATACTGTATTTATGTCTGCACCGGAAGTTATGAGCATAGTTGCGCACGTATGCCTGAACGAATAGAAGGTAATGTTCTTTTCTATCCCTGCAGCTTTAACCCAATCCCTCAAAGGTTTGATTAGCATTGAACGTCTGAATTCATTGAATACGAGTCCACTTGCTCGTTTTGGTCCAAGATATTTCAACGCCTCTCGGTTTATAAATATCGTCTCAAGATTACCGGTCTTCTGAATGACCTTCCTTATATACGGATTTCCTTCTTCATCAATCATTACATGCTCCCAATCAAGAGTAATTATGTCACTCAGTCGCAAGCCGCTGAAAATGGAGGTAGCAGCAGCATTTACAAGCACATCATATTCGCAAGGAGTGGAAAACAGTCTCCTCACCTCATCCGGTGTCAGAAACTCTCGCTGAGACTTCTTCAAAGTCACTCTCTTCCAATATAACGATAGATCATCTTTTAGATAACCCTCAATAAATGCATCATGAGCGATTGATTTAAAGCACTGGAAATATTTGCTTGCGGTGTTTTGATGGAGATGTGCTTTATCCTTGCGTTTAGCAATCCCTTTGACCGTAGCCACGTCTGTAAGATATATGCGGTATTCTTCGCCCATACGATATGTTATGTCGCGAAAACAGCATTTCCCTTTAACAAACCGGAAGAAATGCTTGTATGAATGCTGCCAGGCGTTATTTCTTTTATAGATCCTTTCGCGGTAATATTCAAGGAAATCCATGTCATTGGCAAAATCATCAAAGATGCCAAGTTCCTTGCTGTTTATCTGCTTAACCCTCCTGTTTCTTATCCTGCGGGCATAACGCAGCGCATCAGCATTGAATTCACGATCCTCATCATTACGAGGCCTGAGGATAACATATCTTTTAAGTGATTCCTTGGCAATCTCCTTTTGTCTTACAGGGTTGAACAATGGCGGATAGTATTCCAAATACAGATAGGCCCTGCCTTTCTTCGATTCCCTTTTCTTGATTTCCACTTTAACACTTTTCATAAGGCCACTCCATTAAGCGATTATACTATCGAATGCGGATTTCAATATCCACACTTCCCTACCGAACCTGATATTAGGTATCTGCATCACATTCACAATATGATACATTCTGTCCTTTGACAGATTATACTTCAGGCAGATCTCATCCGGCTGATAATACTGAGATCTGTCAAAAAGTGATGGACCCTTTATTTCATCAACATGTACCTTGGAATAACAAGCCTTCTTTCCACATTTCTTGTGTGGTATCTTGTGGTTTTCTGTAAACCAATAGACCTGTTCCCTCTCCATATTATATATTCTCATGATATCTTCTACGGTATACCATTCCTTTATGGATGCGTATTGATTAGGACGATAATCTTCAAGAAGTTTCTGGATGTCTGAGTAGAGAAAGTATCTGGTATGGCCTACCTTGATGTGTTTAAGTTTCCTTTTTCTAAAATAGTGTTCGATTGTACTGCACTTGATATTAAATGCCGAAGCGGCCTCGGTGATTGAAAAATATTGATGCAGTCGTGGACTATAGTCTGCAGATGACTTGTCCGACTTGCCGGTCGATTTTACGGTCTCAATATACATCCTGCTCAAAGCCGAGGACGGTACAAGAATCACCCCTTTTGTCCTTATCGATGGCAATGACCCGTCATTGACATACCTTCTGATGGTCTTGCTGGAAATCCCAAGCAGTTCGCTGGCTTCAGATAGACGTAGATATTCCTTTGCCTTATAATAGTCCAACCGCTTGGATGCGTTGGCATGGATGAGTTGATCCAGCGAGTGCTCCTGTTTTTTAAGCCTTTGCTGATTCTGAGAATATTTCCTGGCACAGGATTGGCTGCAAAATTTTGTGTTGATCTGCTGTGCTTCGAATTCAAGTCCGCAGTTCAAACACTGTTTTCTGTAAATCACCTTGCCAGTATCCTTGCTGAAGAATGTTTCGGCCTTACCCTTCAGCGCAATATCATGTCCATGATCAGTCGCATGCAGTCTGTATAATTTCGAGCATTGATGAGAACAGAATTTTGTGTTCTTCTTCTTTGCGGTAAATCCCTTTCCACAGGTCGGACAGACCTTGTTGTACATAAGAGCCGAGAGATACGGCGTACCATCTTCCTGCGGTTCCGATGGCACCTCATACTTGAATTCCTTTGCCTTCTTTAGGCAATTGCTGCTGCAGTATCTGTTCTTGTACCTCACGGTATGAAACTCCCTGCCGCAGACTCTACAATGTCTTTTGTGTGTCATAATTCATTAGTTTAAAAATTCAAAATTAAACCTTATGACAATGACACTCATTCTATATCATTTGTTATCAGATTGTGTGATAAACAATGATAGACAAAGATGGACAAAGATATACAAGCGTGGACAGCAATCGCTCACTCAGTTTCACCATTAAAAAACACTATATTTTTTCCAACAAAAATTTCGTGGTCGAAAAACGGTATCTGAATAATACGAAAAACGGCCCCAGAAGGGCCTAGAATAGCGTTTTTATAAAAAAACATTACCTAAAGGTTTACTTTAGGTAATGTTTGTAAGTGATTGATTATCAATAGGTTAAGATTTTACCACTCCAGTATCTTGTTGAAGTCGTAAGCCTCTGGGTTGGCGATGCCGAGGGCGCGAACTGCGTCGTAGTCAGCCTCAGTCACGTAGT
>CANBDZ010000131.1 GCA_947367375.1 uncultured Bacteroidales bacterium
AAATATTTCATTATAAACCTCTAATTCGCATCATCCCCACTTCGCTGTCCGGCACTTTTGTACTGTTCATAGTTCATGGTGTCGAAATCCAAATACGCATTATTATGAGGCGGAAGAATATGACGAGAGATACTTTCTTCTGTAAAGATTTTTCCTCCCGCAGTCTTAAGGTAGTAAGTGCCCATTGACTTGTAGACGATATATCCTGGACGACATAGATCATTCCTTTCTTTTAAAGCAGCCAGTGCGGCTATAAATCCCTGATGCTTTGCTATTCGATATACATAGTGGGAACAGGTTTCCTTAAAAAGGCACTTTTGATGCAATTTTGTCGGAATCCTCCAATATATCCGGATAGGAAACATCAAGAGATAACGCATCTTAGTTATTTTTTGAATACGATTACTGCAACAGATGCGTTATAACCAGGCCTTGCACCAATACCAAGACATCCAGATGTGCCTTCTACGTAAGTGTCGACATTAGCCATATCAACATACTCCCAGCCCTCAGTCTTCATTGTGTCAATAAGACTCTGCAACTGACTTGCTGCCTGTGATGCACTATCCTTCTGTCCGATTACGGCATTGAAAGGAACTACTTTGTACTCCATGAAATAAAGTTTAGTTGATAATATCCCTACTCTTTTATGACTTTTCGGGTCACGCCATTATTCCCTAGAAAAGAGGCTTGCAATACCTTTGAAAAAGAGGCTAAATAATCCTACAACAAGCTTTACGATAAGCCCCAAGAACCATCCGATAATCTCGAGGATGGTTTTCATTATAAATTCAATAAAATCCATATGTGTAAGTTTTAAGCATTTCCAACAGGCACAAAAAAAAGCGTGGAACTTTTGCACTGTCGCTCGTCCCACGCTTAGAGGCCTTCGCATGCCCGGTGTAGTAGAACGAGCAACGCAGAAGCCCACGCCGATATGCCTAACCTGTATCTGCAGAATACAGATACAAGAACCATAGCATACCCATGAGCATCTACCGTTGCTTTGTCTTGTCTACACCTGAAAGTTGCGAAGTTTCTAAGCAGCAAGAACAAAACGTCAAGTAAACGCTTTTCGTATGTCATATTTTTCCCACCCATCCGTCATATGTAATGACATCGGCGTGGGAATCGAAGACAAATATAAAACTTATTTTTCAAGTGCGACTGAATGTGCTGACATTTTCCACCATTACATATAAGGATGAAAAATCTAGAAAATAGAATCGAGTGGGTTATCGTACTTTCTTCCACCTAACCTTCTTCTTAAGGATATGTATCCTGAAAATGTGGTAAGGAAGGTTTGATTTCTTTGACTATCAATCAGAAATCTTTACATAAAATAAGACAGAGGCAATGCTGCTGGCATTGCCTCTGCTATAAAACACCGAGGGGAAGAAGACAACCGCTAACGGTTAAGTCCTATCATCTTATAGAGCTTCCCTATTGCGTCTATAAGATGAAACAGAACCTTCACAATGCGGCGAAAGCTTTGTTTTCATGATAGAAAGATTATGGCGTTATTGCCTTTAAATAGAAAATGTAAAACAAGCTGTGGCTCCTATGGAAGTACGTCCCTCGGCTTATCGCTATTTCAGCCCCTTTAAAAAGAAAAGGCATTCAGTAGGGATCTGAACGCCTTAACTTGATTTCTATTTCAGCCTTTCGGCTATCCTTCTATCATGGCGCAAGTATAGGGACTTTTTTGCTATCTGCAAACTTTTTTGAATTTAATCCATAAAGTTCATCTTCGACATTTCGCTGGCTTTTATGGAGTCAACTATGTCTATATATGGCTTCATTGACTTGTAATCGTTGTGGCCGGTCCATTTCAGGCTTGATGCATGCGAATAACGCAGGCTGGAGAAGCAACAGAACATAAATATGTCTCTGACCGGCTCAAGATACAGGGTGTCACCTTTGAGTTCGAGATTCAGGATAGCCTTCAGTTCGTCCTTGCTAAGATAGATCACCTTCTTCTGTGTGGCCTTCAGGGTAGGTTTGAATGTCTTATAGGCGACATTGCTGTTGTATCCCTTATCCGTCGCCCATTTGAGGAACCATTTGAGGTATCCGAGCTTCTTGTCTATGGTAGAGTTCTTGATGCCTACAAGATCATCAGCGTCATAATCCTTTCTATCTCCTTTGGGTTTCCTTGGAGTGTTCAGCTTCTTCTCGTCTCGGAGATATACGACAAATTCAGTCAAGGTCTTTTCCGTGAGGTCGGAGAACTTGAGTTTCTTCTTGAATGTGGAAAGATCCCTTCTGAGTGCTGCCATTTTCTGGAATGTGGCTTTGGTCCAGGCATTCTTTTCTTCACACTCAAATACGAACTCGTCGAAGACATTGAAGAGATCGGGCTCCTTTGGCTTGGTCTCTTTCTTCTTTGGCTCAGGTTCCGGTTTTCTTGGCACGGTGCCATTCAGCCTTTCCTCGCTAAACGTCTCCCACTCCACTCTTCATACATAGTTCTAGTGAAGTTCTGGTAGCTAAAGTTCACTAGAAGTGTTAGACTAATTCAGATATAGCCGCGATATACCTACCTATCTTGCTTTATTCCCCAAAATTCCCTAAGTTTGTCTAAACGTTGCAAACCTAAACCCCGATCATGAAAAAAGTGATCCTTATAGTCATTGCCATACTGGCAACCTTGCCTGTTTCAGCAAGGTCAAGGAACACTATTTTCAACAAGGAGCATATGAATGTTGCAGTGCAGGCACGATACCAGCATATGCTTAACACTCACGACATTTACAACGACATGCTCAACAGCTACAACTCCATTCTGAAAGGAGTTCAGGTCGGATTTGACACTCATTCTTCAGACAGCAGCTGGTGGGCAAACGCATATAACTATCCAAGGATTTCACTCGGTTTTTCCTATGACAATGCCGGCTCAATGAACACAAAGCCAGGCACCAACATAGGCGACTTCTATAACCTTTTCCTTACTACAGAATTTGATTTCTTCCGTGCAGGCATTTTCTCTGTCGGACCCGTGCTCGAACTCGGAGTATCATATACCACAGACAAATACAGCCCAAGATCCAATGTCTTGAACACTTTTGTCGGTTCAAAGGTCCTGGCAGATCTGTCAGCCGGTGTGGAGGCAGCAGTGCACTTCCATCCTCATTGGGAATTCGCTCTGACCGGTTACCTGATTCATCATTCCACCGGCATGACTCAGGTTCCGAACTTAGGCACAAACCAGTCTGCTGTAGGAGCAAAACTGAAGTATTACCTTGCAGCCCAGGAAACTGACAAGAGAATCAAACTGGACAAACCAGATTTTCCGAAAGGACTGAAATGGAACGTTTACACAGCATTCGGAGGTCATCGTTGTGACTGGGAACTTAACGCCAAAGGGCCTGCAGCCTATCCTGTACCGTTCCGTCTAAGGGCTATTCTTGGTGCAGAAATGTCCTGGAGATACCATAGGATGTTCTCAACCGGACTCGGAGTGGAAGGAAACTATGCAGACAATGCCTACAGGGAAATGGATATGTTACTCCGAGGAGAAGAAGACCCGCAGGGCTACTCTCCATTCTACACATCGGTGCACCTTATTCAGAATCTTCATTATTCCAACTTTTCTGCAAGTTTCGCTTTCGGTGTCTATACATTCAAGAAGACCGGCCTTGTGGAAGACATCGGCAAATGTTTCCAGAGAATAGGAGTACGTTACCACCTCCCGCCATTCAAGACTGGTCAGATGTTCGTCGGATTCGGTATGAGAGCTCATTATTTTGACCGTTCTTATTGCCTTGAGTACTCTACAGGTATCACTTTCTAAGCATAATCAACGACTTAAATATCCAACAAAAAAGGCATCACAGTTATCTGTAATGCCTTTTTAATATATCTTTACTTAGCAGAATTACTGCTTCGCGATGCTCTCACGCATGTCAGTATCAGCCTGGATGTTCTTCATCTTGTAGTAATCCATAATGCCGAGGTTACCGTTGCGGAATGCTTCCGCCATTGCGAGAGGCACCTCTGCTTCTGCTTCGATCACGCGTGCACGAGCCTCCTGAGCCTTCGCCTTCATCTCCTGCTCGAGTGCTACCGCCATTGCTCGACGCTCCTCTGCGCGAGCCTGTGCGATGTTCTTATCGGCTGAAGCCTGGTCCATCTGGAGGACAGCACCGATGTTCTTTCCGATGTCGATGTCAGCGATGTCAATAGAGAGGATCTCGAATGCTGTTCCTGCATCAAGTCCCTTGTGGAGCACTACCTTAGAAATGCTGTCAGGGTTCTCGAGAACGAGCTTATGGCTCTCTGCTGAACCGATAGATGACACGATACCCTCACCTACTCGTGCAAGAACAGTCTCCTCACCGGCACCTCCGACGAGCTGCTTGATGTTTGCGCGTACAGTCACACGTGCCTTGGCGATAAGCTGGATACCGTCCTTAGCCACTGCTGTAACTGGAGGTGTGTTGATGACCTTAGGGTTAACCGACATCTGCACAGCCTCGAACACGTCACGTCCAGCAAGGTCGATTGCAGCCGCCATCTTGAAATCAAGGGCGATGTTAGCCTTGTCTGCAGAAATGAGTGCATTTACAACCTTAGGGACATTACCTTTTGCGAGATAGTGAGCCTCAAGCTCATCAGCATAAAGGGTAAGACCTGCCTTTGTTCCTGTAACCATCGCCATTACGATAGTGTTAGGAGAAACTCCTCTCCAACGCATAAGCACGAGCTGGAGGAGTGAAATACGTACTCCGGAAATCAAAGCCTGGAACCAAAGGGTCACAGGGAAGAGCCAGAGGAAGATCACCAGACCTATAATGGCCACGGCGACCCAAACAACGATCATTGCATCCATAATCATATTATTTTATTGAATTTCAATACTTTATAATTCATAAACCACCTTGACATAGACCTTGCCGTCTTCAATGAGGACAACCTCAACGACCGCGTCTGGATCTATCATACCCTCCAAAGCCTTTACCTCAACAACGCTGTCAGCAAATCTTGCAGAACCCATAGGAGCAAGCCTTGTAATTGTGCGTCCCTTATCGCCTACGGCCAAGACCACATTCTCTACTGCCTTAGAAGTGATGTTTGTCTCAAGAGACATCTTCTTCCATGTTTTCGCACGGAGAACATATACAGTAAGCGCCGCCACAAGCACAGCATTCACAGCTGTAACGATTGCACCTGTAGTTTCTCCATATTCCATGAAAGCGTAGAAACAGGATCCTCCCATCGAGAGGAGGCCCAAAATACCTGCCACTCCGACACCAGGAACAAGCAGGATTTCAGCAAAGATCAGCACCAGGCCGACCAGAATCAGTGTTATTATAAATCCCATAAGGACAAATTTATTTGTTTAATGTCGCTTTTCCTATTATATCCACAGAAACTTCACTCACACCCATGGATTTGATAAAATTCGCCAGACTCTCCGCCTCTTTCTTGTCAGAGAATGGTCCTACAGCATAAGATGTCTTGCCTTCCGAAGTTTCTGAACGAGCCATATCCTTTCCTGACGCACGCATTCTTATTCCAGCAGAAAGAGATGTATCAAGTCCCTCTTCGCCTGGAACGAAAGATACTCTGTAAAGATATTCTTCTACGACTTTCTGTTCTCTGTTGCGGGCAGTAGCTACTTTCACTTCCTCACCGTCAATATAAGCAACGATAAAAGCATTTCTGAAACCTGCCTTCTTCACCGCATTAAGTTTAGAGAGAACGTCATTGTGTGTTCTGAAAAGACCTACTCGGTAAACATATGTACCCGTGTTGGCATACTTCTTCTCAAATACAGGGCTCAAACCTCTGAGGCTCTTAACGGAAGCCTTTGATTTTGAACTGAATATCTGTATCTGATAAACTACTCCAGAAGGTATGGTATTGTCCTCTGCAAACTGTCCTACCTGCTCCACTTTGAAGGAGTAGTCAAACTTCTTTTCCGGCTGCTTCAAATCCAGATGAAGAGGCTCACCTGCATCCATCTTGGTAAATACATAGCTTGTGGCATCTCCTACCACCTCACGGTCAGTATCTGCAAGTATCTCCTCCGGATTAATGGATATTCCATTAAACAGAAGATCCATCTCAATGTCTTGAAGCTCAGCTATCTCTTTATCAAGCTGCTGCTTAAGATGAGGTATCTTAGACTCATGCTGGAGAATAATCTCTGTGAGAACAGATCTTTCCGTCTCATCATTACTCAATGCAAAACTGTTGCGTTCGTCCTCGAGAGAGTTCTGATAGAAGTTCACCGAATCCCTGAGCTCCCTTACCGCACCCATCTTATCCACATATCTGCGTATGTTGGCATCTTCAGGGAGCGATGAGGAGTGGGTGGATTCTTTCAATGATGTCTGCGACAACTCGAGACTTGCTGTCCTGAGTAACTCTTCAGGTTCATTCATCTCCTTTCTGAGAGGTAAAGAGTCATGTTCAAGGACATATACATACACACTGTCGGAAGCGCACTCCCTGTTTGATGCAAACAAGGTGTAACGTCCGTCTTCTGAATTTACGAAAAGGAAGTCATCTGCCGGAGAAGAATACGGAAATCCCATATTCACAGGTTCAGACCAATCATTTTCAGCATCAGACCATTCCGACATATATATGTCATATCCTCCGACTCCGTAAAGACCTTCCGAAGCAAAATACATTGTCTTTCCATCAGGCGAAAGCATCGGATATATTTCATCCGCCGCTGAAAGAATATGTTCGTTCAAGAAGGCAGGCACACTCCAGAGGGTGTCCTCAAGTTCTGTCATATATATATTGCATATACCTTCGTGATCTTCAGCGGAATAGAATACACGATCCGCACCTTCTGGAGCGTATACGGCCTTGTGGAACGGATGTACGAAGCCATCACCTGTCAGATTGGATGAAGTCCTCCAACTCTTGTCTGGAAGAGGATAATAGAGAAAAAAATCCTCGATTGAAAAGCGGTGCTTGGCAACTACAGTCGGTTCATAAGTGAACTTTCTCATGTTTCTGCCGTTTTCAGACAGCAGG
>CANBDZ010000132.1 GCA_947367375.1 uncultured Bacteroidales bacterium
GCACAGGCATTCCGGTGGGCATAGTCAACGCCAGCGTCGGTGGCACACCGGTCGAGGCGTGGATCAGCGAGGAGGCGCTTGCCGCCTACCCGAAATATATCAGCGAAAAGAAGATATACGAAAGCGAAGCCTACCGCAACAACATCAAGGCCCTCGAAGGCGAGAACTTCTACCGCTGGAACACCGCCCTCGACAGTGCGGACCCAGGCCTCAACGGCAGCGTGAAATGGTATGCTCCGGAATATGACGACACCGGCTGGCGCACAGTCAACGTCTTCAAGAAAGAGTGGGGCCACGACGGTCTCAACCCTATCGGAGGCTCGCATTGGCTCAGACAGGACATCGACCTCCCTGCATATTGGGCAGGCAAGAAAGCCACAATCAGACTCGGCTGCATCGTTGACGCCGACTCGGTCTATGTCAACGGCCACTTCGTCGGAAACACCACCTACCAGTACCCTCCACGCATATACAGAATTCCTGAAGGAGTACTGAAAGCAGGACGCAACACCATCACAGTCAGAGTGATAAGCAACGGAGGCCAGCCGTCATTCGTCGACGAGAAGCCGTATAAGCTCATCCTCGGAAACGAAGAGATCAAGCTCTCCGACAAATGGAAATATCACCTCGGTACCCCAATGCCTAAGGCACCGTCGATGATGTTCTTCTACTATGTCCCTACCACCCTCTACAGCGGAATGATCGCACCGCTTGTGAACCTCAACTTCAAGGGCGTGGTCTGGTACCAGGGCGAATCCAATGTCGAAAGAAGAAATGAATATGCCGGACTCCTCTCCACAATGATCAAGGACTGGCGTACCGCATTCGATGACGAGGACCTTCCGTTCTACATCGTAGAGCTGGCTGAGTTCCTCCACAAGAGCGACAAGCAGGGACGCAAGGCCTGGGACGAGATGAGAAAGATCCAGGCGGAGGCTGCGGAGATGAATCAGCCGGCCGTACTGATTAAGAACAAGGACCTCGGAGAGTGGAATGACATCCATCCGCTTGACAAGAAGACTCTCGGCAAGAGAGTGGCGGACGCCGTAATGGGCGAATAGCCGCCACAGCAAATAACCACAGCAACCAACTACAGCAAATAATCAATAACTAAAACAATAACCAATGGCACAGAATCAAAACGCAAATGAGGCGAAAGGCTTCTACAAATTGTCCTGGCTCCAGCGCATCGGCTTCGGTAGCGGTGACATGGCTCAGAACCTCATCTACCAGACAGTCAGCATCTGGCTTCTGTTTTTCTACACCAACGTCTACGGCATCAGCCCGGCTGCTGCCGCCCTTATGTTCTTGATCGTAAGACTTGTAGACGTAATCTGGGACCCACTCGTGGGTGCATTTGTCGACAAGAGCAACCCTAAATGGGGAAAATACCGTTCTTGGCTCATCCTCGGAGGTATTCCGCTTTCAGGCCTCGCAATCCTCTGCTTCTGGAACGGCTTCAGCGGATCGCTCGTATATGCCTACATCACTTATGTCGGTATGAGTATGTGCTACACCCTGGTGAACGTACCTTACGGCGCCCTCAACTCATCGCTCACCCGTGACACAGAAGAGATCACCGTCCTCACATCTACCCGTATGTTCATGGCGAACCTCGGTGCCCTCATCGTGAAGTCACTCCCTATGGTAATCGCCCTCTTCGCCCCTATGGCAGCAGACGGCACAGCCATCACAGACAAGCCTGAGTCGGCAACTGCATGGTTCATCACGATGACCATTTTCGCCCTCGCAGGCCTCGTGCTCCTCATCTTCTCATTCTCACAGTGCAAGGAGAAGGTCGTTATGGACGCTAAGGAGTCTGAAAATGTGAAGGTCAGCGACCTCTGGATGGAGTTCCTCCGCAACCGTCCTCTCAGAGTCCTCGCATTCTTCTTCATCACAGCCTTCGCAATGATGAGCATCGGAAATGCTGCTGACGCTTACTTCATGACTTACAATGTGGGTGCAACTCCAATGATGACCACAGCATTCATGTGGCTCGGAACCATCCCTGCATTCATATTCATGCCTCTCGTTCCTGCAATCAAGCGCAAGATCGGAAAGAAGGGTATGTTCTACCTCTTCCTCGGAACAGCTGTAGCAGGTATGGCATTGATGTACACCTTCGTATCCATCGAGTCACTCAAGCAGTTCTGGCTCCTCTGCATCGCGCAGTTCGTAAAGAGCACAGGTATCATCGTGGCAACAGGATACATGTGGGCCCTCGTTCCTGAGGTTGTTTCATATGGTGAATATACATCAGGCCGCCGTATCGCCGGCATCGTCAACGCCCTCACAGGTATATTCTTCAAGGCCGGAATGGCCCTTGGAGGTGTTGTACCAGGCCTCGTACTCTCAATCGTAGGCTTCGACGCAGCCCTCTCACAGCAGACTGCACTCGCAGAGCAGGGTATCCTCTGGCTCGTGTGTGTAATCCCTGCAGTACTCCTCTTCGTGGCAATGTGGATCATCTCCAAGTACGAACTCGAGGATGACGTGATCGACAAGATCAACAGAGAAATCGAAAACCGCTCACTTAATGCATAACACTATGAAACGTTTCTTACTCGCAGCCGCTGTAGTTGCAACTGCAGCCTGCACTGCTTCAAAGCAGGAGCCGACCCTGAAGGACGCATTCAAGGACAACTTCACCATCGGTGCAGCCATCAATGAATGGCAGATCCGTGGTCTTGACACCATCGGAGTCCAGACCCTTACAAAGCACTTCAACTCCATCGTTGCAGAGAACTGCATGAAGCATGAAGAGATCCATCCAGCAGAAGGCGTATGGAACTTCGAGCTCGCCGACAAGTTCGTAGAATTCGGTGTGCAGAACAACATGGAGATCATCGGACACTGCCTCGTATGGCATTCACAGACAGCACCTTGGTACTTCTTTGACGACAAGGGCCAGCTCGTGACTCCAGAAGTTCTCAAGGCAAGAATCAAGGATCACATCACCACCATCATGACCCGCTACAAGGGCAAGATCCATGGATATGACGTTGTAAACGAAGCTATCGTTGAAGACGGTTCATACAGAAAGAGCTTCTTCTATCAGATCCTCGGCGAGGAGTTCATCCCGTTTGCATTTGAGTGTGCACGCGAGGCTGATCCGGACGCAGAGCTCTACCTCAACGACTACGGCATGAACGTACCAGGCCGCCGCGACACTTATGTTAAGATCATCAAGGACCTCCAGGCACGCGGACTCCGTATCGACGCTATCGGTATGCAGGGCCATATGGGTATGGACTACCCTACAGTGGAGGAGTTCGAGGAGAGCCTCCTCGCATTTGCAGGCACAGGCATCAAGGTGATGATCACTGAATGGGATATGTCAGCGCTTCCAACTGTAAATATGGGTGCTAACATCTCCGACACAGAAGAGTACCAGGCAAAGCTCAATCCTTATCCAGACGGTCTTCCTGAGGATGTTTCAGCAATCTGGAACGGCAGAATGAAGGACTTCACGGACCTCTTCATCAAGCACTCTGACAAGGTACAGAGAGTTACAGCATGGGGCATCAGCGACCGCGACTCCTGGAAGAACAACTGGCCGGTAAGAGGCCGCACAGAGTACCCGCTCCTGTTCGACCGCAACCACGAAATGAAACCATTCCTCAACGAATACTTAAACAACTAGCCTTATGAAAGTCAAGAAAAGATATCTCTTCCCTGCCGACTACATGGCAGATCCATCAGTACACGTTTTCAACGACAGACTCTACATCTACCCGTCACACGACTGGGAATGTGAAAACGTCGAGAACGACAACGGTGACCAGTACGTAATGAAGGACTACCACGTCCTCTCTACAGACGATCCGATGAACGGAGAAGTGATCGACCACGGCTGTGTTCTCAAGCTTGAGGACATTCCATGGGCAGGCCGCCAGATGTGGGACAACGACTGCCACGAGAAGGACGGCAAGTACTATATGTACTTCCCTCTCAAGGACAAATGCGACATCTTCCGTATCGGAGTAGCCATCGCTGACCGTCCTGAAGGACCGTTCATCCCTCAGCCGGACCCTATCCGCGGCAGCTACAGTATGGATATCTGCGTCCTGAAGGAAGGCGACGGCTACCTTATGTACTTCGGCGGTCTCTGGGGCGGACAGCTTCAGAGATACAAAGACAACAAGGCTCTCGAGAGCGCATATCTCCCTGAAGGAGACGAGCCAGCTCTTCCAAGCCGCGTTGTAAAGCTCACAGACGACATGCTCCAGTGGGCTGAGGAGCCAAAGCCGGTACAGGTCATCGACGAAGATGGTAACCCATTGAAAGCCAGCGACCCACACCGTTTCTTCGAAGCAAGCTGGGTACACAAGCACAACGGCAAGTACTACTTCTCGTACTCAACAGGTGACAGCCACCTCCTCTGCTACGCAATCGGTGACAACCCTTACGGTCCATTCACTTACAAGGGCGTCATCCTCACACCGGTAGTCGGCTGGACAACCCACCACTCTATCGTAGAGTACAAGGGCAAGACCTACCTCTTCCACCACGACAGCGTCCCTTCAGGCGGCAAGTCATGGCTCAGAAGCCTCAAGGTCTGCGAACTCACCTACAACGAGGACGGAACTATCCAGACTATCGACGGAATCGATGAATAAAGTATTCACAGCAATACTCTCAATCCTTATCATTGTCGGCTGCTCAAAAGTGGCCGGCAATGATCTCTTATGGCTGGCCGACTCTGAACCGTCAGTCAGCTGCAAAGTAATTGTAGACCCGTCACTCGACCTGAAGAATGACGGATATATCATAGAGGGTTCCCCTGCGGAGCGGACCATAAAGGCGAAGACGGAAGTCGGAGCACTTTATGGTAAATACGCCCTCCAGCGCCTTCAGGCGATGGGCATGGCCGAAGGCCCTATATATATAAAGGAAGAACCTGCATATGAAAGGCGAATCCTCAACCATTGGGACAACCTCGACAACACGGTGGAAAGGGGATATGCGGGCTGGTCAATATGGCATTGGGGCGAGCCGGTCCCTACGGACCTGATCCGCGATTACGCGAGGCTGAACGCCTCGATAGGAATCAACGGCAGCGTCCTGAACAACGTCAACGCCACCCCTGAAATCCTACGCCATGAGACCCTCGAAAGAGTCGCAGAGATCGCGGACATAATGCGTCCGTACGGCATAAAGGTCTATCTGTCAGTCAATTTCTCATCACCGGCAGCTCTTGGAGGACTCGAAAACTCAGACCCGCTCGTGCCTGAGGTACGCGAATGGTGGAAGGAAAAGGCAGAGGAAATATACGGACTCATCCCTGACTTCGGAGGCTTCCTGGTCAAAGCCAACTCGGAAGGACTTCCGGGGCCGCAGGACTATGGAAGGACGCACGCGGACGGGGCTAACATGCTGGCTGAAGCGCTTGAGCCGCACGGAGGCATAGTGATGTGGCGCGCATTTGTCTACTCTCCAAAGAGTCCGGACAGAGCAAACCAGGCCTGCGAGGAGTTCACCCCGCTTGACGGACAGTTCAAGGACAATGTCCTCATACAGATCAAGAACGGACCTGTGGACTTCCAGCCGCGCGAGCCGTTCAGTCCCCTCTTCGGCAGAATGCCTCAGACCCAGCTGATGGCTGAAATGCAGATCACCCAGGAGTACCTCGGATTCTCAAACCACCTGGTCTACCTCCATCCGCTCTTCAAGGAATGTCTGGACAGCGACACCTTCTGCAATGGAGAAGGCTCATCAGTAGCCGCAGTGACCACAGGAAAGATCCAGCCGGAAGTCTACAAGACCACAGCGATAGCAGGAGTAGCCAACATCGGCCGTGACAGCAACTGGTGCGGCCATGAATTCGCCCAGTCATCCTGGTATGCCTTCGGAAGAATGGCCTGGGACCCGACCCTCACCTCAGAAGAAATCGCAAGAGAATGGCTCACCCAGACCTTCACAGACAAGGAGCAATTCATTGAGCCTGTGCTGGACATGATGCTCTCATCACGCGAAGCGGCAGTAGACTACATGATGCCGCTCGGCCTTCACCACATCTTCGCCTGGGACCACCACTACGGCCCGGAGCCTTGGTGCGAGATCGAAGGAGCGAGAGCCGACTGGCTGCCGAAGTACTACCACAAAGCAGACGCCGAAGGAGTCGGCTTTGACAGGACTGCAGCCGGTAGCGGCAACGTATTGCAGTACCACGAACCACTCGCAAGCACCCTCAACAACATAGAAACCTGCCCTGAAAACCTCCTGCTGTGGTTCCATCACGTCCCATGGACACACAAAATGAAATCAGGCCTCACCCTCTGGGAGGAAATGTGCCACCACTACGACCAGGGCATAAAAAAGGTAAGGGAATATATGGACATATGGACAGCCGTAAAGCCATATGTCGACACAGAACGCTGGGAAGCCGTTAACGCCAAACTGGCAATACAAGAGCACGACGCCCGCTGGTGGCGCGACGCCTGCGTCCAGTACTTCGGCGAATTCTCAGGCCTGCCCGTACCAGAAAATCTAGAGCAACCGCAAAGGCCTCTGCCAGAGCTGAAAAAGATAAAGCTCAACATGAAGCATCATAATTAACTGCTGTCCCTCAGACATTCGTCCCTAAAAACGGGGGCTTCGTCACGCAAACCTTAAAAAAGGTAATGATATACCTGTTTACACTTATACAACACACATATTCAAACATCGTCCCCCCAGCTTGACTGGGGATATCTTCACAGACTCAGTACAGTCATCCCCGGCTTGATAGGGGATATCTTCACAGACCGAGCACAGTCATCCCCGGCTTGACCGGGGATCTCAGAACCACTGTGTCATTTCCAGGGCCATAATCGACACAAAGGTCGCTAAATACACTGTTTAACATTGAATTTACAGACCA
>CANBDZ010000133.1 GCA_947367375.1 uncultured Bacteroidales bacterium
GATGCACTTCAGCATAGAGCTCTCGCGCAGATGCGGAGTGAGCGTCAACATGGCCGACCCGGGCATAGTCGACAGCTCCATGATAAGACTCGACAGGTGGTTCGACCCGCTGGCAGATCTCATCTTCAGACCTCTGTGCAAAAGTCCTGAGAGCGGAGCGATACCTGCCGTGGAAGCACTTCTTTCCGACAAGGACTGCTGCATATTCAAAGGCAGCAAAGCCCACCATATCCCCAAAAGACAACTCAACAGGCAGGAACTCTCGGATTGGCTGTGGACAGAAACCGAAAAGTTAGTGCATTTTTTGTAAATTTGCCTTCCAATATACCAGTAAGCAGTTATGATCAAGTCAATGACAGGTTACGGCAAGGCCGAAGCCATACTCGAAAGCGGAAAGATTACAGTGGAAGTACGTTCCCTCAACGGCAAGACAGCAGACATCAGCCTCAAGACATCCATCCTTCCAAAGGACAAGGAAATGGCTGTAAGACAGAAGATTGCAGCAGAACTCACTCGTGGTAACATTGATTTCTTCATGACGTTCGAGCCTAATGCGGCAGACTCTGCCAAGAAGATCAACATGGCTCTTGCAATGGAGTACTACAGCCAGATCAGCGAGCTTGGCGGACAGATCGGAGCACACAATCTCTGGAATCAGAATCCTAACGATCTTCTTGCTCTGATTCTCCGTATGCCGGAAGTGATGGACGCAAAGAAGCAGGACATCATCACAGACGAGAACTGGCCTGTTGTAGAGGCTTGCATCGACCAGGCTCTTGCCAACATCAATGCATTCCGAGCACAGGAAGGCGAGGTGCTCTACAATGACGTGACAGGCAATGTAAACAAAATCCTTGACTACTCAAAGCAGATAGAGGCATTCGAGCAGGAGCGCGTGGAGGCAATAAGAGAAAAAATTTTGAGCAGATTTGCTGAGCTCAAGGCTGAGCCAGACCAGAGCCGCCTCGAGCAGGAGATGATCTTCTACATCGAGAAGCTCGACATCAACGAGGAGAAGGTCCGCCTCCGCCAGCACTGCAAGTACTTCCTCGACACAATCACAACTGAGGATTGCCCAGGAAAGAAGCTCGGCTTCATCGCTCAGGAAATGGGACGCGAGATCAACACAACAGGCTCGAAGGCCAACCACACAGAGATCCAGAAGATCGTTGTAAAGATGAAGGACGAGCTCGAGAAGATCAAAGAGCAGAGCCTCAACATCCTTTAATATACAAACAGAAAAGGCGACCGAAAGGCCGCCTTTATTGTTGATATATGAATATATTACATTTCGTCTGGTGCGTACTTGAACGGATCAAGTGGAGATTTGTACTCGCAGTAGTCTGACTCTACGAAGAAACGCTTGAGCTCGATCTCCGCGTTCTCGAGTGAGTCTGATGTGTGTACGATGTTCTCCTGTGCGCTGAGGCTGTAGTCACCACGGATAGTTCCTGGAACTGCCTTGCTTGCCTTGGTTGCGCCTGCCATGTCGCGTACTACCTGTACAGCGCTGTAGCCTTCCCAGCAGCAGAGGATTACCGGAGCTGCCATCATACCGTCGCGGAGCCAAGGGAAGAACGGTCTGTCAAGAAGGTGTGCATAGTGTACTTTAAGAATCTCTTCATCAAGCTGAACCATCTTCATAGCTACGAGCTTGAGACCTCTCTTTTCAAATCTTGAAATCACTTCGCCGATAAGGCCTCTCTGGAGGCAGCCTGGCTTAAGAATTACCAATGTTCTTTCCATAATATAAAAAATGCTTTAGAGTTATCAATAATTGTAGTCGGTGCGAAGTTACTTACAATTTCGCCTAATTCAAACTATAAATGTAACAATTATTTTCCAAAGTGGCAAATTCGGCTGATTTAATGGTATATATCGAAGTGATTTCGTATCTTTGTTAAGATATAAAACAACAGAGATTATGAAGAAGATGACTTTTGTCCTTGGGCTTCTGTGTCTTGGAATGACTCTTTCAGCTCAGCCAGGCATAATCAGCACAAGACCAGCAAACAATCAGGACGGCAAGATCCTCACCATGGAGGAGACTATCCTTTCAAGAGAACTTGCTCCTGCAAACCTTTCTGCAAGATGGGCGGATTCTGACGAAATCCTCATGCATAAAGACGGCAAATGGCAGAATTGGAACATCACCACCGGTGAGTACCAGGACTACAAGGGTTCTTTTACACGAAAGCTACAGGCAGTGTCAAAGAACCAGAGTCTTTACCTCATCGACAAGGAAGGCAATGAGAAGGTGATAGCGGAAAGCACCTGCGGCAACATCACCTACGGAGACATCGTAAGCCGCAACGAGTTCGGTATCAGCGGAGGAATCTTCTGGGCACCGGACAGCACCAAGGTAGCGTTCTACAGAAAGGATGAGTCAAAAGTGACATCGTTCCCTCTCCTTGACATCACCACACGCACTGGCTCCCTCAAGGAGATCAAGTACCCGATGGCAGGAATGGACTCCGAGAATGTCCAGCTGGGAATATACGACCTTGCAACAGGCAACACAGTCTACGCAAAGGCTGACGACTTCGGCTATGACACTTATCTCACAAACATCACCTGGTCACCTGACAGCAAGAAGGTCTACATCATCGTTCTTGACAGAAGTCAGAAGCACTTGAAACTGAATGCATATTGTCCTGAGACAGGCGAACTGATCAACACAATACTTACCGAGGACAACGAAAAGTACGTTGAACCTGTTGATCCTTTGTATTTCGTAAAAGGCTGGAATGACATATTCCTTTATCGTACAGCAAACATCGACGGCTATCGCAACCTCTACCTCTGTGACAACAGCGGAAACATCCGCAGACTCACTGCAGTCGACGCTGACGTACAGTATGCAGGAAACGACGGAAAGTACATCTACTACACCTCAGCTGAGGTGTCTCCTGTTGAGAACCACCTCTTCAGAATTGAGGTCAAGAATCTTAAGAAGGGAGTTGCAAAGGCCGCTTTCGGCAAGCCTCAGAGACTTACATTTGAGGAAGGCTGGCACGATGTGGCACTCAGCCCTGACTACAAGCACTTCATCGACAGCTACAGCTCGCTCTCTGTTCCAAGAGTCATAAATCTCTGCAAGACAGACGGTAAGAAAGTCAGCAACCTCCTCACAGCGGAGGACCCTACCCTTGACTATGCCTACACCGAGATAAGCCTCGGCACCATCAAGAGCGCAGACGGTCAGTACGACAACTACTACAGACTCATCAAGCCGAAGGACTTCGACCCGTCAAAGAAGTACCCTGTAATCGTATATGTCTACGGAGGTCCTCACTCACAGATGGTCCAGAACACCTACATGGCCCTTCTCCGCAGATGGGAGATGTACATGGCTCAGCGCGGCTACCTCGTTTATGTCCAGGACAACAGAGGTACAGAGAACCGCGGACTTGCATTTGAGCAGGCTATCCACGGCCAGTGCGGCCAGGCGGAGATGGCAGACCAGATCGAGGGCGTGAAGATGCTTATGGACCTTCCATATGTCGACAAGGACAGGATCGGCGTACACGGATGGAGCTACGGTGGATTCATGACCATATCACTTATCACCAACTATCCTGAAATATTCAAGGTCGGTGTGGCCGGTGGTCCGGTAATCGACTGGAAATGGTACGAGGTGATGTACGGCGAGAGATATATGGACCATCCGGAGAGAAATCCTGAGGGATATGCGAAGACAAGCCTGATCAACAAGGCTAAGGATCTCAAGGGCAAGCTCCTCATATGCCAAGGCGCAATCGACCCTGTAGTTGTGTGGGAGCACAGCCTCAGCTTCATCAGGGAGTGCATCAAGAACAACGTACAGGTCGACTACTTCCCTTACCCTTGCGCAGAGCACAATGTAATGGGCAAGGACAGAGTCCACCTCCACGACAAGATCTCGATGTATTTTGAAGACTATCTTTAATCGGATTTCATCAGCCTCGGCTTGTGATGCTCCTCAGGGGCCACTGAAAGTCCGACGCCTATGATGAACTCCCCTACGACAAATGATGCCTGCACACCGACGGTGAAGACCTCCGGTGTTGCAGGCAATCTTATTGCCGCAGAGCTGCCGTCAGGCGGCGGGAACAACACCGGAGAGTACACTGCAACAGAGCTGAAGTACTGTTCCCAGAAGGCTATGGACAGATTGGCAGAGTGTCTGTAGATGATTCCTTCCCTATTGCCAAGTCCCCATCGGTTGCCTACCACTCCCATCTGTATTCCGTAAAGGATGCCTGACATCCAGTAGAACTTTCGTCCAAGTTTGAGAGTATTTCCCACCATCCTTTGTTCGGATATATACACCTCCGGAACATTTATATAATTGGATCCCAACAGATTGGAAAAGAACTTGTCGGGATGTTGTATATTGTACTCTCCCAAGCCCATCTTACCGTCAAAGCCTGTTACAGGGATTATTTCGAAGACCGGGCGCAGCAACGGTGCTGAATTCCACGGCAGGTAGCCGTTCAGGCGGTCTGCCGGGATAAAGAGCTGCGGCGAGAGATAGTCCGGAATCGGTCGCGGCAGAGAATCACCGGCAGTCACCTCCTGTCCGTAGGCACAGACACAGAACGAAGCAGCAAGAATGGATATCAATATATATCGTTTCATACCGTCTGTTTATGCTTAAAAAGGGCAAGGATTATGCCCATATTCGAGGATTTCTCTTAACTTTGCTGTGTTTTTGCATTATGCAGAAACTGCCATAAAACGAACAACAATGAAATCTATAAAGAGCATATATAAAATCGGTAAAGGCCCATCCAGCAGTCACACAATGGGTCCTTTCAAGGCTGTCAGACATTATCTTGAGCACCATAGCGAAGCCGACCACCTTCACGTCACTCTCTATGGTTCACTCGCCGCTACAGGCAAAGGCCACCTTACAGACCGGGCCATTGAGGAGGCATTCGCGACATGGAAGTGGACAGACAAGGAGACCTTGGAGTGCAAAGACAAGAGATGTGGAGATGTAGTGATCGAATGGAAGCACAAAGAGACTCTTCAGGTACATCCAAACGGAATGAAGATAGCGTCAGTAAACTTCGATGGAGACATCTACGACAGATGGACCTATTACAGCGTCGGCGGTGGCGACATCATCTGCATGGAGATGCCTGTCGAGGACGAGGACAGCTCAGAAATATATGAAATGAACACCCTTAAGGAGATTCTTGACTGGTGCAACAGAAGCGGAAAAACCTTCTGGGAGTATGTAGATGAAACCGAAGGCAGCAATTACGGATTCTGGGATTACCTGCACCTTGTATGGGGTGTGATGCAGAAGGCAGTAGAACGCGGAATTGACCAGGAAGGAGCTCTTCCAGGACCTCTCAATATGAGAAGAAAGGCGCTGAGCTACTTTGTAAGGGCTGACGGCCAGAGCGATGCTTTCAGGACAAGAGGACTCATCTTTGCCTATGCACTTGCAGTGAGCGAGGAAAATGCCAGTGGAGGAACAATCGTCACAGCACCGACCTGCGGATCCTGCGGCGTACTTCCTAGTGTCCTCTATCATCTCAAGAAGACTTATGGTTTTAGCGACCAGAGAATGGTAAGAGCACTTGCGACAGCAGGTCTCATCGGAAATATTGTAAAGCACAACGCCTCGGTATCAGGCGCAGAAGTCGGATGCCAGGGTGAAGTCGGAGTAGCTTGCGCAATGGCAGCAGGAGCTGTGACCCAGCTTATGGGAGGAAGTCCTTCACAGATCGAGTATGCAGCGGAAATGGGTCTTGAGCACCACCTCGGCCTCACCTGCGACCCTGTAGGTGGACTCGTGCAGATCCCTTGTATCGAGAGAAACGCCTACGCAGCAGCACGAGCATTTGACGCAGGAATATATTCACTCTACACAGACGGAAGACACCGAGTAACCTTCGACCAGGTGGTAAATGTAATGAAGCAGACAGGCAAGGACCTTCCGTCACTTTACAAGGAGACCAGCGAGGGAGGACTTGCCAAAGAGTTCGAGTAGAAAGGTCGGCACACACAAAGAAAGCAGGACACACCTCACGGATAGTCCTGCCCAAAAAGAAAATTTGAATTGAATTGTGTGTGTTAAAGAAGTTCTTTCACAAGAACAAGGCAAAGATAACAAAAATAGCCACCCTGCACAAGACCTATTCTAAACATTTTTAAAAATACATGAGAAAATTCGACACATGCTTCTTCGAGCGCTATGCTCAGATCTGCCTGGAAACAATTTTGGGAGAAAGGTATGCTGATCTCGTGAATGAGGACAGGCCTGATCTTCAGAAACCGGACAGGAGCATAGGTATAGAAGTGACCAGAGCAATGGAGCCAAATAAAGATGTTGCAAAGGCTCTGCTCAAGGAAATGGCAGGTCTGACAGTCGAAGATAAGGATAAGGAAGAAATCGGCCAGATCATCAGCAGCGGTTATGGTTACGGTCTTCAGGACGGCCGTTACATCGGTTCGCTCGAGTACGACTACTGGCGTCTGGCCCAGCCGCTGCGACGCATAATCGAAAGCAAGATCAGCAAGGTAGGAGCCGGATTCTACGGTGACTTCCAGGAGTATGGTCTGTATATATTCTGTAAAGACAATCTTACCGAAGAGGAAGTCATCCTCACAATGGAGTACGCCAGCGACCTTCAGAGGAACCTGGATCTTAAGTACTCCACAATCTACCTGTCCCTGATAGACAAACTCTATGTATGTGATCTCTCAGATGTGAACAGGGTACTGAAGAAAACAAAATGCACATCCTACGACATAAGCCTGTCTCTTATACACATCTCCGAGCCCACGAGACCCTAAGACATCTCGTATGCCGTCTTCTGCTTGAAAAG
>CANBDZ010000134.1 GCA_947367375.1 uncultured Bacteroidales bacterium
TTTCCCGTCGAAAGGTAGTTTGGTGAGATGGGTGAGTGGCTGAAACCACCAGTTTGCTAAACTGACGTACGGGTAACTGTACCGGGGGTTCGAATCCCCCTCTCACCGCAGAAAACGGCATTACAGATATCTGTAGTGCCGTTTTTGTGTTTAATATCCCAAAAAATATCCCAAAATTACTCCGGAAACAATAAGTCATTTGCAAGAAACTGCAAGTGGATTTAAATACAATCGTCAGATATCTATTCTTAATTTCCACAAATAGTTTTATCTTTGTTGAAACGCTGCTGATGTCTTGCCGTAGGCAGCTGATGTTTGATAAATTGCGTGCTTGATGAAGAACATTCGATATTGTATCCTTCTGTTGTTTATACTGTTTTCCTGTGACAGCTACATCCCTTATCCTGTCCTGGCAGATGAGGATGCGCTTCTGAAGCTCCAATGCGTAGTCGGAGAAGCGGACAGCACTGTCGTATATGTTTCCAAGGCATATATGGTTACTCACGCTCACAGACCGTCAGGTGTATATGAAGATATGCTTAATTCTTCTTTGACGTTCATTGTAAATGGTGATACTCTTGAGTATAAGGCTGAAAAGGATATTACCGATAGGTATGTCGTTTATCATCAGTTTAGCGCCGGAGACAGAATAGAGGTGCTCTGTTCTGCTCCAGGAGTGCCTGATGTATCTGCATCTACTGTCATTCCTGATGTGCCGGACGATTTGATAGGACATTCTGAAATCATCAAGGGTGATGACTATACAATTACGGGTAAACTGCTTCTGAATTATGGTACGGGTGCTGATCTGCACCTGTCTGCTGATCTGCATATTACTGATGTATACTGTCGCTATGAAGATGGTGTACTGATCAGATCTGACCGAATCATTCATAAAATACCTTTGACTTTTGAAAGCAATGAGTGGGCAGCCGGATATAATCTTAGGTCCGGACATATCGAAACGGATCCTTCGGGTAAGGTCATTACTGTCGAAGTGAAGACCGAGGCTGCACTCAAGGTAAATGTTCTCTCTAAAGAGCTGTATTACTGGGGGCTCCATCAGCAGTCATCCACAATGTCACCTTCCAGCTATACAAACGTAAATGGAGGTTTGGGGTATGTCGGCGCTATGAATCAATATGTATGTGAAACAGTTACATTCGAGCAGCAATGAAAAGACTCTTTGTAACTAATATGATGTTGCTCGTCTTTTGCATCATTTTACCGGCTCAGAATAATGAGGTGCTGGATTCTGTAGTTGTTACCGATTACAGACCGAGATCCGACAAAAAGACACAGACCTCAATGATAAAGATTGACAGGAAGGACTTCAAGTTCAAGGCTGTGCTGAGCACTCCGGATGTGATAAAGACCCTTCAGATGCTTCCGGGTGTGACACCAGGCAATGAAATGTCGTCTACGATGAATGTGCGGGGAGGCACGGGAAATGACAATCTCTATCTGATGGACAATGTTCCTCTGTACCAGTCCGGGCATTTTCTAGGAATCTTTTCTGTCTTCAATACAGATATGGTGGAGTCGGTGGATTTCTACAAGGGCGGATTTCCCGCACAGTTCGGCGGTCGTGCTTCCTCTGTGGTGGATGTGAGGATGAAGGACGGCGATATGCAGGAACAACACGGCTTATTTTCAATAGGAGTGACAGACGGAAGATTCCAGATTGGAGGCCCGATCAAAAAGGATATGCTTTCATACAACGTGGCAATCAGATACAGTTGGGTGGAAGCATTCCTAAGACCGATCCTAAAGGCAGTATATGTGCCTGATGTCTCGTATTCAAATGACTATACAAGGGATGGACATTACGGATTCGCTGACCTGAACGCTAAATTTACGTGGCTCAGGAGCAGCAGGGACAAGATCACCTTCAATACTTACCTCGGGTTTGACTATATGTCCTATATAGACTCTGACAGAAAGCAGATAGGAGGATCCTCTACATATGAAAAAAGCATATATAAGGACGCCAATCGCTGGGGAAACGCCTTGCTTTCAGCAGTTTGGGAAAGGAATCTGTCTGAGAGGCGCAAGATGGTATCCACCTATTATGTTTCAGACGGATATTATAGCGCTCTGTATAAGAATGTTGACAAATATCTGGATTACAAGTCATATAGTCTGGAGTCGAACATTTCGAACATATTGGATATAGGGGCAAAACTCCATTTTTCCGACAAGACTTTCAGCAGGCATTATCTTAACTATGGCGCTTCGGCCGTGTATCATCTGTTCTCTCCGATTGCCTATGACCACAGTTATGTTGAAATCGACAAGGGCAGGTCAAATGAAAAGCAGTCCACATATGGCAGACATTATAATTCTCCTGAAATAGACTTATGGGCAGAAGATGAGTTCACGCTTACCCCTCGTCTATATTTGAATGCCGGACTGCGTTATATGCTTTTTGTAGCTAAGGGCAAGCTATATAATGCCTTGGAACCTCGTTTGGCCGTTTCGTATAATCCCAGCCGTATACTCTCTCTGAAGATGTCATATTCAGAGATGAGCCAGCCGGTACATCAGCTGGAGCCTTTCCAAAGTGAAAGCCCAGGGGCATTCTGGATGCCGGCAACATCAGATATGAAACCGATAAGATCGAAAATCGTTTCAGCCGAGGCTGAATGGCGCCCGAACCGTCATTTTCTCCTGAACTTTGCCGGATTCTGGAAAAATATGAAGCATCTTTACGAGTACACCGGAACTAATGTACAGCCATCACCGGCTGCTTGGGAGACAGAATTTACTGAAGGTAAAGGACGTTCGTACGGTTTTGAGTTTTACGGAGAGTTCCAGAGCGAAAGGTGGGACGTGTCGGCAGCATATACGCTTTCCTGGTCGCAACGGTATTTCGAAGCTTTCTATCGCGACTGGTATCGTGACAGGTACGACAACAGACACAATCTGGTCCTCAATGGTGTATATAAGGCGCATGAACTTATAGATCTATATGCTACCTGGGTGTTGCGTTCAGGAAACAGATACACAATTCCGCTGTATGACGGTTATGGCCTTTATGGCCTTTATGGAGAATCATTATACCCGAACAATTTTCAGGTTCCGACATATCATAGGCTTGATGTGGGAATCAATTTCAGGGCAAAATCCGTAAGAAAAGGGAGGGATTATGTCGTCACCTTTGCAGTCTATAACCTGTACGGCCGTAAAAATCCGTTCTACATAACGCTGACGGAAGATGTGTATAATAGACCATCTATCAAGATGACATCCATATTTCCTGTGCTTCCGTCAATACGATATTCAATGAACTTTTAAAACAAAACATAGCGTTAATGATTGGGGAATTCATTAACGCTATGCATTGTCAGATAGCAGAGGACTGTTTTATGTTTACGTATGCAGCATATCCGTTATATCCGGCAGTGACAATCATTATCTTGGCCTCTCGAGACTTTTTCTCGTTATTTGGCTTTGCCTCGAATCTGATGGTCTGCTTGTATCTTGATAAATACTGCCCTGCTTCATAAAGTTCATCGTCTGGCGGGGGATAACTTGAAAGAAATTCAGCAGAGATTTCGTCAACACGACTGACTTCTCTCAATTCGGTGATACCATAAGTCACAAACTCTTTCTCGATGGAACCTCCCTCTGCTGGCAATTCCACAACAAAATCTTGTGCATCAATCAGACTACCGTCCTCGTAGACATATATCTGATCAAATAGGAATCCACCCTCTTTATAGGAATGGCCTCTATCGCAACCTATGGCAAGCAGGCATAGAGTTCCTGTGATTAAAAAGTGAAAAATAGATTGGTATCTCATACCCGAAATTATTTTAATTGAACAACAAGTTTTTTCGATCTATATTAAAATCGTGAATATTATCTGTGCGATTGATATAAATGTTAGGATCATAATAATATCCATTATGATCGCCGCCCCATCCCCAATTCATACGGTTGTAAATCAGATATGAGGTGTTGGTTATGATCTCTGAATCGATTTCTTCAAGACTTGTAATTGAGTCCCTCCAAATAGGTATTACAAATAAGCGGTATTCGATTCTAGGAACAGTGTATCGATATCC
The DNA here is from genome assembly GCA_947367375.1 of uncultured Bacteroidales bacterium. Classification (GTDB taxonomy): domain Bacteria; phylum Bacteroidota; class Bacteroidia; order Bacteroidales; family UBA932; genus Cryptobacteroides. Next base: position 4,071 of record CANBDZ010000134.1, read on the forward strand.
ATCACACACCCAGGCGTGTCCTTTACCGGTTGTGGAACATAATCCACTCATAAACACAGGCTTGTTATTATTCAGAGAAGTTATTACATTGGCGTTATTGTGCGTTTGTTTGGTTACAGAATATCCGTAGCTGTTTAGGGCACTTTTTGCTTCATTTATTGTAGCTCCCCCTGAACTATCCACCCCTATTCTGTCGTGCAGTTCCTTAAGGAATGAAGCAAGAGTGTCGTTTGAAGTGTTGCTCGGCATTGCAGACCAACTATATGATGCCGGAATCTTATAATATTTCATAAGTTGCCCGGCAGCAATTGTTGTACAACCAAGAGGCCAATTGGTATTCGGAAGTTTAGAATTAAATGGGGCATCTTGATCCCATTGAGTTGGGCAGAAAGGTCCTTTTGAGTAAGTGGTTTGAGTGAATTTTTCTACAATCACCGAACACTCCATATAATCATACTCCTCCCTGTCATGATCTTCTGCATATGAACAGAACCGATTGTATATGTTGTCGGGCATAGATTCTGGCTGATTGTATAAGAAATATACATTGCAACCTTCATCTGCCCAATCCAGGCAATATCGCTCAAGTAGATCCCAATATATATCTTCCACTCTCGTCTTTATCATCTCGGAAGATAAGTCTTCATATGGAAGCCACTCTTTCTTAATTGATGAAGAGTCTGCCAAGAGCTGCATATCTGTTTCGTATTCAGATAGGAGAAGACTTGTGCCGACAAATTCATCTTCAGGATTAAACCGTCCTTCCTCAACCATAGCTATGATCGGATGATAGTTCTTGGTGGCAGATACCAGCGTGTATCCTTGCTCATAGTTGACGGCATAGATAATAGGGGCTCCTTCAGAATTTCTGATTGTCTGAACATCGACAACAGGATTCTCCGCGGTCCTTGTTTGTAGAATGTTCGCGTTAAAGGAGTTCGCTACTTTAATGGCATCACTTTCAGACAGTTCTGTGATGTCTTTGTTAACCTTCGATGAATAGTCGTTGGTTATATTGTTATTCGGACTCTCTATTTGAGGCTTTGTGTAGTCTTTTTGACATCCTATAAATAATGGCAACAATAATGCGATTGCCATAAACTTTATGTGTTTCATATTATATTGAGTTAGTCGTTAATAAAATAAAGTGTCATTATTACATTATTTTTTCTATTGGTCCAAGGTGGTGTAGTTGCTTCCATTTGTGATTTATAATTTAGGTGAAACATTTATAATATTAAATTTTGTAAAGGTTGAACGCTCTTAAGTTTATAATTGGTACGTTTGTTATTCGTAATTTATAAGGTGAATCTTGTATTTATAATGGTGATATAAGATGTAATCTGAACGTCAAGTTTGTGTCATTTGGATGCGTAAATTTAATGATTTCAAATGAATCTGTCAAGTAAAGATGCGGAGCGAATGTTATTATCTTATTGTTCTCAACCTTACCTTCTTCTCAGTCCTTGCATCGTGAAGCGTGAGGACTTCCGGAGAGTCGGTTATGCGTATTGATCCGTCCTTTCGGAAATGGGCTGACTTGATGACATCTGTACTGTCGGTGTAGTCTATCAGGCGTTCAGAGTTCTCATACTGGATGCGGTTTATGAAGATAGATTGGTCGTTCAGGAGCTGGCGGAGGGTGTCACGGTGGGAGATGTAATTGTGTTCTCTGTGTTCGCTTCGTCTGATCTCGTCTTTCAGCTGCTTCCTTTCTCCGGCTTCGATGAGATGGTATGCTGTGGAGTATCCTGCTCCCGGATTCGGATAGTTGAGTCTTGCGTATGACTTGTAAAGTTCGTCGCCTAAGTACATCGGCGCATTGATAAACCATACATACCCTGCAGCACCAAGGATAAGCAACAGTGCCATTATGATTGCGAAGGTTTTCGCTGTCAAGTTCAGTTGAACGGAAAGCAGAGGAGGGCGTTTGATGAGTTTGTCCATTCTCTCGTAATATTCCGGAGAGACTTCCGCTTTCAGGTCGATTTCTTCCAGAGCGTCCTTTACCTGTTCCAAAATCATCTCGATGAGGCAAGTTATTTGCAGGAAACTGCAAACGACTACAATGGCATATATTGCTATGAAATCTGCCATTATCACAGATCTTCCGTGAAACATATAAGAAAAGTTTCTAACTTTGCAGAGAACGGTTGAATCAAAACACTGTGAAATCAAAGGACTTACATATGAAACGCTTACTCGTAACACTATTGATGGCAATGCTGACATGTTCGGCATTTGCACAGACACGAGAGGAACTGTACGCCAGATTCCAGGATGCTGCAAACAGTGCAGACACGGATTCCATTGCTGCGGTGATGGCTGATTGGGAGAAACTGTATCCTGATGATGCTGAACTATATTCTGTCCGAGCCAATTATCACTATTTGTCTTCCCGCGAAGAGAACATCGTGTTGGCGGCAGAAGTACCGGCCGATGGAAGAGAGTGTATGGAGGTAATGGATTCACTTGGCGTAAAGGGTTACATGTATTCTGAAATCCAGATCGATTCGGCCAAATATTCAGCGGCGATAATGACTCTGACAGAAGGTATCAGCAAGCACCCGGATAGATTGGACCTGAGACTGGGCAAGGTCACCCTCCTTCTACTTGATAATGAAAATGACCTGGTCATTGAAGAGATCACCTCGGCGCTGGAGCAGTCATTGAAGAATCAAAACAATTGGTGTGAAACACTTGACGTTCCTGTAGAGACAGAGGGTGTTGCTTATCTGAGAGACTGCATTCAGG
>CANBDZ010000135.1 GCA_947367375.1 uncultured Bacteroidales bacterium
CTTTTCAAGCAGAAGACGGCATACGAGATGTCTTAGGGTCTCGTGGGCTCGGAGATGTGTATAAGAGACAGATATTTCTCCTTATAGTTCTTGAAGGCAGTAAAGAGGCTCTTAGCTATCTTCTCCTGACCGTCCGCTGTAGAAAGGACCGCATAGTCTCCTGGATTTGAGAGAAATCCTACCTCAAGAAGGGCTGCAGGCATGTTTGTAGCCCACAAAAGATAGAATACGTCCTGATGAATGCCTGTGTAATTGCTTACTCTGTATGGGGATTGGTGTATCTGAACGTCGTACTCGGCCGCAAACAGGAGGCTGTTGCCGTAGTTTGCCTGCCAGAGAAGGCTGTGGCTGATCACTGCCTCAGGTGAATTCGGGTCAAAGTCCTGATATGATGTCTGATAATCATCCTCCAGGAGCATTACAGAGTTCTCTCTCTGAGCCACTGATTTGCTTTTCTCGAAATAGTCGCTTGTATTTTTAGGATTGTTGGACTTAGGTCCGAGAATATGCGCTGACGCTCCAAAAGCCTTGGAATTTGTGCTGGAGTTACAGTGCACAGAGATGAAAAGATCTGCATTGTTACGCTTCGCGATGTTTGCTCTCTCCTTAAGCTCCACAAAGACGTCAGTACTCCTTGTATATACTACCTTCACATCAGGATACTCTGCCTTGATCTTGTCACCGAAAAGTTTTGATATGTTCAGGACTATGTTCTTTTCAGCTGTAGTCTTTGATTTTCCCGGTGCTCCAGGGTCTTTTCCACCGTGGCCAGGATCGATCACAACGGTCTTGAGCCCCTGTCCGGACACATTCTGGCCGGAAATATGCAGTGGAGAAATTATCAGAAGCGCTAAAGCTGAAATTATGGTCAAGCACAAAACTTTATTGGTCATAACTGCGTCTCAATTTGGTAATAATTGAAATTAGTTGTAAATTTGCGAGTTGCAAAAATAGGAAAATCTTGTCAAAGATTGAAATCCTACGTACAGTAAAAGGAAAAGAATAGTGACGAAAGCTATTATAAACATATTGAAAATATGGCTTAGGCGTGGTTGGCTGGCAGCATTTATGTTGCTGGTCATCAATTCTTTTTCATTGTCGGCACAGTCCCCTCGCCCAGACAGATCTGTACTTGGAAGCATCCCAAGAATGGAGAGTTCAGCAAGAATTACCGACACTCCATCTGAAGCAGCTCAGGAGGCAAGGGAGGCAAAAGACACACTCGACAGTTCTGTAAGTGAGGTAAACAATCTCGATTTCAGTCTTGATTCTGCAGCAAGGGCAGACTCCATAGCAGCTGCAAAAGCTGACTCAGTCGCACTTTTGACCAAGAGTTCGCTCGAATCTCCTGCATTCTCGACAGCACGAGACTCCATCATCGAAGATTTCACAGGCGGAAAGCAGATGATATATTATTATGGTGACGTGACCGTCACCTACGGAAACATGAAGCTGACAGCAGACTACATGGAGTACGACCTGAAGACTCAGACGCTTTACGCTCGCGGAACAAAGGACAGTACCGGAGTGATTACAGGTATGCCTGAAATGACTCAGGGCAAGTCTTCATACAAGATGGAGGAGGTTCGCTACAACTTCAAGACGTTGAAAGCCAGCATCAAGAACATGGTGACTCAGGAGCAGGACGGTATCTTGCATGGTAAGACCATCAAGATGATGCCGGACCGCTCCATCAACATCAAGAACGGACGTTACACCGTCTGCGACTGCGAAGAGCCTCACTACTATCTCCACCTTAGCCGTGCAAAGGTAATGACCAAGCCATCACAGAAGACTGTGTTCGGTCCTGCATGGCCAGTCATCGCTGATGTACCTCTCCCGATAGCCCTACCGTTCGGATTTATTCCTGAGCGTCCTGACAGAGCTACAGGTATCCTCTTCCCTTCATTCGGTGAGGAGGCATCTCGAGGTTTCTACCTCCGCGACGCCGGATTCTACTTCGTGATCGGAGAGTATTTTGACGTGGCATTGACAACCGACATCTACACCCTCGGATCGTGGGCGGTGGATGTAAACTCAAGATACCGAGTAAATTACAAGTTCACCGGTAGCTTCTCACTCACCTACTCAAATGACCAGACAGGTGAGAAAGGAAGCTCAGACTTCTTCCAGACCAAGAACTTCGGAATCAGATGGTCACACACTCAGGATGCAAAAGCACGTCCTGGAACAAGTTTCTCAGCTTCCGTAAACTTCTCCAGTCCATCGAACAACAAGTATAACTCGACTTCGGTGACTGAGGCACTCCAGAACCAGATTTCATCTTCAATCTCTTACTCGAAGAACTGGAACGGAAAGCTGAACCTTTCCATCAACGCCCTGCACAACCAGAACTCAAAGGACAGCTCGTACACATTCACGCTTCCTAACCTCACATTCTCGGTAAGCCGTTTCTATCCTTTCAAACAGAAGAACAGAGTCGGCAAGGAGAAGTTCTATGAGAAGTTCTCACTCGGTTACAACACCTCGTTCCAGAACAAGATCAGCTTCAAGGCATCTGAGTTCAACAAGCCGGGCTTCTACGACAAGTTCCAGAACGGTATGTCCCACAACTTCCAGATCGGACTTCCGAACTTCACTGCATTCAAGTACATAAACGTGACTCCAAGTGTGAGCTACGGTATGAACTGGTTCTTCAGAAAGAACGAGAAGGTCTACAATGCTGACACCGGTAAGGTGGAAGATGTGAAAGGAAAGGCATTCGGTGCCTTTGGTGCAACCCACAACTACTCTGGAAGTATATCCATGAGTACACGAGTGTACGGTCTCTTCAACTTCGGTAAGCACCGCAAGGTTCAGGCGATCCGTCATGTCATATCACCTTCCCTCTCGGCATCGTTCAGCCCTGAGAAAGGTACATATTTCAACGGTTGGAGAACCCTTGAATATACAGACAGAAACGGAAATCTCAAGACCCAGGATTATAATATATGGTCAGGCAACATCGGTTCTGTACCGTCAAAGGGTAAGACAGCCAGCCTTAACCTCTCTGTCGGAAACAACTTCGAGGCGAAGGTACGCGACCTCGCGGACACAACAGGAAGAGGCTCAAAGAAAGTTAAGCTCATCGACCAGCTGAACTTCTCAACAGGTTACAACTTCCTCGCTGACTCATTGAACATGAGCAACATTGGTGTAACAATGTCAACATCACTCTTCAATAAGGTGAGCATCAGCGGTAACGCGAACTTCGATCCATACGCAATACTCGTGGACGAAGCTCACAGATCCGGAACAAAGATCAACAAGTACGCATTCCAGATGGGTCAGGGCCTTGCCAGAATGACCAGGGGAAGCGTGTCTGTTTCCTACTCTCTCTCCGGTGACGGAAAGATTGCCGGAAACGACGGAACTCAAAATAATGGAGGTCCTGCAGATCATTACACCCGCATATACTATCATCCAGTAACCGGAGAATACATCCCGGGAGGATGGCTGTACTATATGAATCCTAATGTACCATGGTCTGTAAACTTCAGCTATTCGTACAACTATGGAAAGTCTTACCAGTTCTCTAACGGTCAGACCATAACCAAACATTCACACACTCAGACACTCGGAATCAACGGTAACGTCAAGCTCACTCCAAGTATGTCATTCAACATGAGCACAGGTTTCGACCTCATGGCTCTCAAGATGACTACTACCCAGCTGAGCGCATCTTATGACCTTCACTGTTTCAACATCCGTGTTTCATGGGTTCCTACCGGTCAGTGGGAGTCTTGGACATTCCAGATTTCCGCAAATGCTGCAGCTTTGGCAGACCTTTTGAAATACAAGAAGAGCAGCAGTTACTGGGATAACAATTATTAATAAAAGGTACGCCTGCGTTGCGCATATCGTAATTTTTATTATCTTTGTATATCCCTAATCCAAACAGGGATGCATATTCTTGAATAAGTTCCCTGTCGCGGGAAACTACAACGACATTTTAATCATTATCATACTATCTTTATGCACAACATTTATGAGCTTAAAGAAATGGCTGTGGAGCAGTTGAATGCCATTGCTGAGAACCTCAAGATCAAAGGTTACAAGAAAATGGATGTAGAAACCCTCCGTTACGCCATTTTGGACGAAGAAGCAGTTCAGAATGCCATGAAGGCACCTGAGAAGTCCGAAAAGCCAAAGCGTGGACGCCCACGCAAGGAGAGCAAGACTGAACTTCCGAAGAAGGAGGCTGAAGCTCAGACTCAGAAGAAAGAGAAAGAGCAAGAGCAGCCAAAGAAGCAGGAGGAAGTAAAGAAGTCTGAAGGCAAAACGAATAAGAAAGCAGAACCGAAACCAGAAGTTACACCGGAAGCGCCAGAGGCTGTAAAGGCAGAGAGCACACCTAAAACAGATAAGCCAGCGCAGAAGAAGCGTAACAAGAAAGCTAAAGCTGACCGCAAAGAGGCAGCACAGGCTGAAACTGTTGAAGTTCAGACAGAACCTGCAGCAGAGCCTGTAGTGGAAAAGGCTCCTGAATCTAAGGAGGAGAACCCACAGACAGCTGAGCCAGCAAAGGATCAGAAGCGCCAGAAAAGGGCTCGCATTCAGAAGAACCCGAATCAGCACACAGCACAGCCGGTAAACATCGAAGAGCAGGATACAAATGCTGCTGAGAATGAGGTACCAGCAAAAGAAGAGCAGAAGGTTCAGAAAGAGCACAACAATCAGCAGCAGAAGGAGCATAACAATCAGCAGCCTCAGCAGAAGGACCAGAAGGCTCAGAAGGACCAGCACCATAAAAACAATCACAATAACCAGCAGAATCAGCAGGGCCAGAACAACCAGCAGCAGAATCATCAGCAGAACAACCAGCAGCGTAAGCAGCAGGAGCCTGTGATCGAGTTCGACGGTGTTGTGGAGGCTACAGGTGTTCTTGAGATCATGCCTGACGGTTATGGCTTCCTCAGATCTTCTGATTACAACTATCTGAACTCACCGGACGACATCTATGTGTCACAGTTCCAGATCAAGCAGCACGCGCTCAAGACAGGTGACACAGTGACAGGAGAGATCAAGCCGCCAAAGATCGGTGACAAGTACTTCCCTCTTGTACGCATCAAGTATATCAACGGACGTACACCGGAGTTCATCCGCGACCGTATTCCGTTCGACTTCCTCACCCCACTTTTCCCAGAGGAGAAATTCAACCTTCTCGGCAACGGCCACAATGACATGTCGTGCAGAATCGTGGACATGTTCACGCCTATCGGAAAGGGACAGCGTGGTCTCATCGTAGCTCAGCCTAAGACAGGTAAGACAATGCTGCTCAAGTCAATTGCAAATGCAATCGCTGACAACCACCCTGAAGTCTATATGATCGTCCTCCTGATCGACGAGCGTCCAGAGGAGGTTACAGACATGGCACGCAGCGTTAAGGCTGAGGTTGTAGCATCTACATTCGACGAGCCGGCTGAGCGCCACGTAAAGGTAGCCAACATGGTTCTCGAAAAGGCAAAGAGAATGGTAGAGTGCGGTCACGACGTAGTGATCCTCCTCGACTCAATCACCCGCCTTGCACGTGCCTACAACACAGTGCAGCCTGCATCAGGTAAGGTGCTTTCAGGTGGTGTCGACGCCAATGCCCTCCACAAGCCAAAGAGATTCTTCGGTGCAGCACGTAACATCGAGAACGGCGGATCGCTCACTATCCTTGCTACAGCCCTCACAGAGACCGGTTCAAAGATGGACGAGGTGATCTTCGAGGAGTTCAAGGGAACAGGTAACATGGAGCTTCAGCTCGACAGAAGACTTTCAAACAAGCGTATATTCCCAGCTGTGGATGTCACTCTGTCAAGCACACGCCGCGACGATCTCCTCTACGATCCTACAATCGCAAACAGGATCTGGATCATGAGAAAATTCCTCGCAGATATGAACTGTATCGAAGCGATGGAGCTTCTCCAGAATCGAATGAAGCGTTGGGGCACAAACGACGCACTTCTCCAGAATATGGACAAAGACGATATGTAAAAGGATATGCCGGCTCGATGGCCGGCATATTTTTTTGTCTCCTCCGGCAAGGCCGGAGTTCTTATGTCATGACATGAAGGAATCGCTTATTTGCGGTGATGGTCGTGGTGGCGCTGTGCGTCTGCCTTGCAATCCGCAATCTGCTTCTCAAACTTAGCCTTCAGCTGTTCCTTTGTCATTCCCTTGGTCTCGAGCTTGTGCTGCTCATCCTTGAGGTTGTATTTGACCTGATTCTTGTGCAACTGTATGTCATTGTACAATTCTGCTCTTTCTACAGCCCTGCGATAGTGACGCAAAGCGCTCATCTGGGTCGGGAAGGTGTACACTCTCTCCACTTCCACGCAGACATCACCATCGAAGGTATATGCCTTCACATCGATGATTCCATCGTAGATGTTGGTGAACACCACAGTGCTGTCAATGATCTCAACAGTCTGTACCTCAGGACTTTTAGCCTTAATGGCCTCCTTCAGGAACTCCTTCTCCTGATTGTAAGGGGCATTTTCGGCCTTCCTTTCCATCTTTGTGCCGCTGTTATTGCACGATGCCAGGACACCAAGGACTGCGACAAGTGACATTGCTAAAATAAAACGTTTCATAACACTAATAATTAAATTAAACACCGAGGGGCAGATGTCAACTTCTGTGCCTTAATATATATTCTGTCTCTTATACACATCTCCGAGCCCACGAGACCCTAAGACATCTCGTATGCCGTCTTCTGCTTGAAAAGGGGG
>CANBDZ010000136.1 GCA_947367375.1 uncultured Bacteroidales bacterium
ACTGTACGGAGCTTAGGGTAGATCTCCTTCTTGGCGTACGAGTACCACCCGTACTATATAAGTGGCAGGTAGCCAATGGGTTATATGATATTGCGTAGGATTTTACGCATAAAAGAGGTCCCCTGCTATTGCAAGGGACCTCCTGAAAACAATGGCAGAAGCCAGAGGATTATAGACAATAATTACCGTCGCATTGCCTCCTCAAAGACTTTCATTGCCTCTGATTTGGTTTTGGCGGCCACATCGATGTAGGGACGCATGGTCTTGTAGTCGGAGTGGCCTGTCCATTTCATTACGACTTGTGGGGGGATGCCGCTTGAGAGAGCAAAGCATATAAAAGTACGGCGTCCGGCGTGAGTGCCGACCATTTCCCATTTGGCGTGGGTCTCACAGACACGCTGGCCGCTACGATAATAGACTCTGGATATGGGCTCGTTGAACCCGCATAACTCACACAATTCCTTCAAGTGGCGATTCATCCTTTGGTTGCTGATTACAGGAAGCGCAAGCCCTCCCGGGAAGCTCCTGTTCTTATATTTCTCAATAATCTCTTTTGCGAAAGCGTTGAGGTCGATGGGAATACGGTCGTTCGTCTTCTGCGTGGTGACGTACAGGTAGTCGCCGTTGATGTCGGTGCGGCGTACCTTCGCCATATCCGAGTACCTCAGGGATGTGAAGGCGCAGAAACAGAAAAGGTCGCGCGTCTTGGCGAGTGCCTCGCGGCATCTGACCTTCTTGGTGTACCGTCGTCCCTCGAAATCGCGAAGGGTCACGACCGTCCCTCTGCGTGGGATAGGGAAGTGGTACAGTTTCATCAGTTCTTCCTTTGTCAGGAATATGACGGGTTTCTCGACTACCTTGAATTTGGGCCTATATATATTAATAGAGGTCTCCTTGGTAAGTCTTTTCCTTATCGCCCAGCTGAGGAACCATTTCAGGTGGGTGTGGATTTTCTTGACCGTCTTCTCTGTCAGCTTCTGCTCGTATCTCAGGAATGCAAGGAAATGATTGATACCGTCTTCGTTGAAATATTCATACGTGACAAAGGGGTTGAACTTCATCAGATGGCCTCGGAATGTGTTCCAGCATCTGATGGTGGAGTAGGCCCATTGCCCTGCAAGACTCTCTTCCGTTATGAATCTGTCCAGATGCTTGAACAGGGTAGTGGTCTTGCCCGAGAGTTTCATTGAACTGTCGCGTTTGAGGCTCGCGGTAAGAAGTAACTGAAGCTCCATTTTGGGAGGCCGGTCTGTAAGGTTTACTTCGTACTCGCTGAAATGTGCCTTGAGCCTCATGATGTCCGCATTGATCTGCTTGGCTGTGGTTCCTTTTGAGTTTGTGTACTTCGCTTTGCAGATGAATTCTCCGGACCATGCGTCGGGACTTACACTGTGCCCGATGGTTGATAGAAGTTTTGTGCCTTTCATGCTTACCGACACTCTGATCGGATGCTCGCCTGCCTTGTTGGGTCGGTTGTCAAGATAAAATCTTATTGCCATAGTTTTATAGATTAGAGATTACGCAGAAATTTACGCATATTTATCCAGATATGCTTTTGGGGACGGGACATATGAAAGCATGGGGCATAGTAAATATTCTTACAAATTCTATATGCTTTTAGAGAAAAATATTTTACATTTGTTGTCTCTAACTTACATTTGATTATAAATCATAACACTGAACTATGCAACATAAGGTTATTGATACTAAAGATGTTGTAATTAGATTTGCAGGAGATTCGGGAGATGGTATGCAGCTCACCGGGTCTCTTTTTGCAGATATGTCAGCAATCTTTGGTAACGAACTCTCCACATTCCCGGATTACCCGGCAGAGATCCGCGCTCCCCACGGCACTGTCTCAGGCGTATCCGGCTTTCAGGTACACATCGGCAGCGACCACATCACCACTCCGGGCGACTTCTGCGACCTTCTCGTGGCGATGAACCCTGCCGCTCTCAAAGCTAACGCCCAGTGGCTCAAGAGGACAGCCATGGTGCTGATCGACTCTGACACCTTCGATGAGGAAGGTCTCAGAAGGGCTGGTCTGAAGAACGACCCGATCCGCGAGCTCTACATCGAGGACAGAACGATCATCATCGCACCGATCACGACTCTCACAGAAGAGAGCCTCAAGGACAGCGGCCTGGACAAGAAGACAGTACAGAAATGTAAGAATATGTTCACCCTCGGAATGGCCTGCTACATCTACAACCGTCCGATGGAGTACATCTTCCAGTACCTCGAGCGCAAATTCGGAAAGAAGAAGCCGGAGCTGATCGCTCCTAACAAGAAGGTCCTTCAGGACGGCTACAATTACGCAGCCAACATCCAGGCGATTCCGAATACATATAATATTGAACCTGCGGTTCAGCCGAAAGGTACATATAGAAATATAACAGGAAACCAGGCAACAGCCTGGGGCCTCCTCGCAGCAGCCGAGAAGGCAAACCTTCCGCTTTTCTGCGGATCTTATCCGATCACTCCTGCAACCGGTATCCTTGAGGAGCTTGCTGTACACAAGAGCCTCGGTGCCAAGACTCTTCAGGCTGAAGATGAGATAGCAGGAATATGCACGGCCATCGGCGCGGCATTCGCCGGCAACCTGGCCGTGACAACCACCTCCGGCCCAGGTCTCTCCCTTAAGTCCGAGGCCCTAGGCCTTGCGGTGATGACCGAGCTTCCGCTCGTGGTGGTGGACGTGCAGCGTGCAGGTCCTTCTACCGGCATCCCGACAAAGACAGAGCAGACCGACCTCAATCAGGCTCTCTACGGCCGCAACGGCGAGTGCCCGATGGTGGTTATGGCGGCACATTCGCCTGCAGGCTGCTTCGACGCAGCTTTCAATGCAGCGAAGATCGCACTCGAGCATATGACTCCAGTCCTTCTCCTCACAGAGGGCTTCCTCGGCAACGGTTCAGAGCCATGGCTCATCCCGTCGATGAAGGACTATCCGGCAATCAAGCCTCCGTTCGTACAGCCGGGCGACGACTTCAGGCCGTTCGATAGAGACCCTGAGACTTTGGCACGCAAGTGGGCTGTCCCAGGCATGGCAGGCTATGAGCACCGTGTCGGCGGTCTGGAGAAGAACCACGCTGGAGTACTTTCATCAGATCCTGTAAACCATGCGCTTATGGTGAAGGAGCGTGCTGAGAAGGTGCAGAGAGTGGCAAACTACATCCCTGAACTTGAAGTAAACGGTCCAGAGAGCGGCAAGCTTCTCGTAGTGGGCTGGGGCGGAACTTATGGACACATCCTTTCGGCAGTCCAGGAGATCCGTGAGGCAGGCAATGAAGTCAGCTTCGCTCACTTCGACTACATCATGCCTCTCCCACGAAACACAGAGGAAGTCCTCTCTAAGTTTGACAAGATTCTTGTCTGCGAGCTGAACAGCGGCCAGTTTGTGAACTACCTCCGAGCAACTCTGCCACAGTTCACTTACAGTCAGCATAACAAAGTCCAGGGCCAGCCATTCCTTGTCCAGGACCTCGTAGCAGCAATAAGAGAGCAGTTGTAGACTGTCATCCCCGACCGACCCTTCACACCGTCATCCCCGACCTGATCGGGGATCTAACCACAAAAGAAAACCAAAATGCCAAAATACACATTCAAAGAATTCAAAAGCGACCAGGAAGTAAGATGGTGCCCCGGCTGTGGCGACCATGGTGTACTCGCTGCCCTGCAGCGCTCCCTTCCTGACGTGACCGAAGCTATGGGCTACAACAAGGAGAACTATGTAGTCGTTTCCGGCATCGGCTGCTCGTCGCGTTTACCATATTATATGAATACATATGGCTTCCACAGCATCCACGGCCGTGCGACTGCCATATCTACCGGTATCAAGGTTGCCAACCCTGACCTCGCCGTATGGCAGGCCTGCGGTGACGGTGACGCCCTTGCCATCGGTGGTAACCACTTCATCCACGCAATCAGACGAAACGTCGACATAAACATTATCCTCTTCAACAACCAGATCTACGGTCTCACCAAGGGACAGTATTCTCCGACTTCGCGTTTCGGTGCTGTCACCAAGACTTCTCCGTACGGAACAGTGGAGCATCCGTTCAATCCTGGCAGCCTTGTGCTCGGAGCAAAGGGTACTTTCTTTGCCCGTAGCCTTGACTCGGAGCTCAAGCTTACTTCTGAGATTATGCTCGAGGCAGCTAAGCATGAGGGTTGCTCTGTGATGGAGATGCTTACTAACTGTGTGATTTTCAATGATGGAGCTCATAAGCTCATCGCAGATCGCGAGTACCGTGCCGACAGAACCATCGTCCTTCGTCACGGTGAGAAGATGATCTTCGGTAAGGAGCGCAACAAGGGTATCATGCTCGACGGTATGGGCCTTCGCGTTGTGACAATAGGAGAGAACGGCATCACAGAGGACGACATCCTCGTACACGACGCTCACTCTGAAAATGTCGGCATCCACATGATGCTTGCAGATATGAAGTACCCGGATTTCCCTGTAGCTCTCGGTGTCATCCGCAACGTTCAGGATGTGACCTACGACGCAGGAGTCCGCAACCAGCTTGAAGAAGTCAAAGAGAAATCACGCATCCAGTGCGTGGATGACCTCCTCCGCAGCGGCAGCACTTGGGAAGTGAAATAACAGAGTCCCTCTGTCATTTCGAGCGAGCGAAGCGAGTCGAGAAATCTATTTAAAACCAATAATTAACACAAAACCATGAACACAAAAGACTTAATGGCCAAACTCCAGGCCAAGTACCCTTACGAGAAAGAGTATCTCCAGGCAGTACACGAAGTTTTGGAGTCAATCGAAGAAGTATACAACCAGCACCCTGAGTTCGAGGACGCAAAGATCGTTGAGCGTATCGTAGAGCCTGAGCGCATCCTCACTTTCAAGGTGACTTGGATTGACGATAACGGTGAAGTTCAGACAAACACCGGTTACCGTGTGCAGTTCAACTCTGCAATCGGTCCTTACAAGGGCGGTCTCCGTTTCCACCCTTCAGTAAACCTCTCGATCCTCAAGTTCCTCGGATTCGAGCAGACATTCAAGAATGCCCTCACAACTCTCCCTATGGGTGGCGGTAAGGGTGGTTCAGACTTCAACCCACGCGGAAAATCAGACGCTGAGATCATGCGCTTCTGCCAGGCATTCATGCTTGAGCTCTGGAAGATCCTCGGTCCAGACCAGGACGTTCCTGCAGGTGACATCGGAGTAGGCGGACGCGAGATCGGTTATATGTACGGTATGTACAAGAAGCTCGCTCAGCAGTACAACACAGGTGTCCTCACAGGTAAGGGTCTCACTTGGGGTGGTTCAATCCTCCGTCCAGAGGCTACAGGTTTCGGAGCTGTTTACTTTGTACAGCACATGCTCCAGATGGCTGGCAAGGACATCGCAGGCAAGACTATCGCTCTCTCAGGCTTCGGTAACGTAGCATGGGGCGCTGCAACAAAGGCAACTGAACTCGGTGCAAAGGTCATCGCTATCTCAGGTCCTGACGGAGCAATCTACGATCCAGAGGGAATGAACGAGGAGAAGATCGCATATATGCTCGAGCTCCGCGCTTCAAACAACGACGTTGTGGCTCCATTCGCTGAGAAGTTCCCTTCTGCAACATTCTACCCAGGCAAGAAGGCTTGGAGCATCAAGTGTGACATCGCAATGCCTTGCGCATTCCAGAACGAGATGACAGGCGCTGACGCTGAGGAACTCCTCGCAAACGGTACATGGCTCGCAGCTGAGGTTTCTAACATGGGATGTACTCCTGAGGCTATCGCAGCATTCCAGAAGGCAGGTATCATGTTCGCTCCTGGTAAGGCAGTCAACGCAGGTGGTGTTGCAACATCAGGTCTCGAAATGACTCAGAACGCAATGCACATCAGCTGGGGACCAGCAGAGGTAGACGAGAGACTCCACAGCATCATGTCAAACATCCACGAGGCTTGCGTGAAGTACGGAACTCAGCCAGACGGCTACATCAACTACGTGAAGGGTGCTAATATCGCAGGCTTCATGAAGGTTGCACAGGCTATGCTTGAGCAGGGAATAATTTAGTGATTTTTGATTGCTTTATTATAAATAAAGACTAACTTTGCGCCCGTTTTTAACGGGCGTAATTTCTTAAAAACTAAACATAATGGGTACTAACAAATTTTCAGTAAAGTATTGTGTTCTGCTTCCATTGGTGTTGCTGATCACAATCTTCCTTCTTGCAGTCCCTACTTCTTTCTTTGGTATTGAGGGACTTACAGTACTGCAGCAGCGTACAATCGCTCTCTTCGTATTCGCTGCTCTCATGTGGATCTTCGAGATCATTCCTAGCTGGACAACATCTGTACTGGTTATCGTGATGGCTCTTCTCATGCTTTCCAACAAGGGACTTGGCTTCCTTATGGTTGATGCGTCTGGAGAGAAACTCGAGGGTATAATGAATTACACCAAGATCATGTCTGCTTTTGCCGATCCTGTGGTCATGCTCTTCCTTGGTGGATTCTCACTTGCCATCATGGCACAGAAATATGGCTTGGATGTCACTTTGGCAAGAGTTCTTCTGAAGCCGTTCGGTACAAATCCTAAGATGGTGCTTCTTGGCTTCCTGACAGTGATTGCAGTGTTCTCCATGTTTATGAGCAATACAGCGACTGCTGCCATGATGCTCGCTTTCCTTGCGCCTGTACTCGCTACTTTCCCAGAGGGAG
>CANBDZ010000137.1 GCA_947367375.1 uncultured Bacteroidales bacterium
ATGAAGTCCTTCAGGTTTGCCTTCTCGCTCTCCGGCAGAAGCAGGACCATCAGCAGGGCTGCAATCGTCGTCCCCACGGCGGCGACCAGAGAAGGGAAAGCCTTCCTGTCGCGGGAATGGGCATAATGATCTATCATCACGATAGAAGTGTCTATCACGATACCCAAGGATACGGTTATTCCGGCAAGGGTGTATATATGTATGCTGATACCGGCAAATGCATATATAGCAAGGGCTATCAGCAGGTTCACCGCAAGAGTCAGGACTATTATGAGCATATATCTCCACGAGCGGCTCACGACAAAGACGAACAGCAGGAGAATCAGTATGCATAGACCCGTACGAAGATATATCTTGTCAAGCTCTCCCGACACATATTCGGATGAATCGTATGCTATGCCTGCGGTAATCTCTTCCGGAAATCCACGTTGGAGTTCCAGCATTGTCTCGCGGACATCCTTTGTAACAGTCAGCAGGTTCACATCCCCAGCCACTCCTACGGAAAGGGTTATGGTATTAAGTCCGTTGACTCTGTAGTATGATCCGGGGAGCGACTCCTGATATTTCCAGTGAGCCACATCACGCAGATGAACGATCCTTCCCTCTGAATTCTTCACCGGGATGCTTCCGAAATCGTAGCCTTCATTCATCGAAGCAAGCCTTACGGCCATAGTTTCATTCCCTGCATCGGATAATCCTATTAAAGTTTCGGAATATGCGTTCCTGAATGCTTCTGCAATGTCTGATGGGCTCACTCCTGCCGATGCGGTCTTGGCTGCGTCAAAGGTTATCACCCAGTGATATGGAGTCGCACCATAAAGCGACACATTATCCACTCCTTTTACAGCGGAGATTTCCGGCATTACGTGCTCACGGACATATTTCTCGATCTCCTGAGATGGCAGGCTTCCTTTTATCAGATATGAAATGGCAGTTGAAGACCTTTGTCCCTGGGCATTATGAGAGATGGATGGATAGGATACACCGTCAGGAAGTTCCGAGTATATGTTTCTTATGGCTGATGCAAGTTCGAGACGGGCAGAAGCCATATCTGTACGCTTGCTCAGATTCACGGAAGCGCTTCCATATCCGAGCGATGATACCGACGACGTTCCTGTACAGCCTGTCAGACGTGCCATAATACCCTCTATCTTCGAGGTTACTTCAGCCTCCACGATCTCAGGGGAAGCGCCAGGGTATGAGAATGACACAGTGATTGTTCTGCCCGGAGCCGACGGCTTGTACTGAATATTGAGCATAGGAAGCGTGGCTATGCCGATCACCGACAGCACAGCCATCACCAACAACACCGAGAATGATGAAATCCTCCTACTCATCCTTTCTTCTGTAAATCGAATAATACAACGCCGGCAGCACAAACAGACTCACAAGAGTTCCCACGGTCATACCTACGATGATCACAATCGACATCGGATACTGAAGGTCATCACCCATATTGCCCCTGCTCAGGAACGGGCACACGGCCAGAATCGTCGTAAGCGAAGTCATTATGATGGCCTTCATCCTTCGGCTGCTTGCCTCGGTCACGGCCTGTCTGAGGGCATAGCCTTCCTTCCTCATCCTGTTGATAGTGTCTATCTTAAGAATAGAGTCGTTGATCACGATGCCGCTGATGACTACAAGGCCGATCATCGACATTAGATTGATGCTCAATCCCATAATCCACAAAACAAGCAGAGACGCGAAAACGTCCACTACTATCTCCGACAGGATTATCACAGGCTGCAGGAGAGATTCGAACTGAGATGCAAGAATCAGATAGAGCAGCACAACCGCTATGATCAAAACCAGCAGGAGCTCCATCACCATCTTCCTGTTCGAGAACCACGAACCGCCGTAGCTTACCTCATATCCGTCATCCTGGCTCACTACGGAATCCACTGCTGCTATCACTTCAGGAACATTATCCACATCCAGCGACACAGGATAGTAGTTACCCTCAGCCCCGGACACCACAGTCTTGAAGTCCTCTATATATGTCTGACGCATCAGTTCCGCTACAGGGATCCTCACGCCATCCTTGACGATGAACTTTTCTGACAGGATCTCCGCAAGGCTACCAGCATCATCTCCGGTAAGTACAGGGATTGTCCTTGTACCTTGCACGATGGAAAAGAGCCTGTTTTCATTAAGAGAGTTCCTGAGAACGGATGAGAGTTCCGAATATGATACATCATACAATGTCATCATCTGCGGATCGGCAATGAAAAGAGCATCTGTCTTGACAGAAACATCCTCTATGTGGACTCCGGGCAGTTCATCCCTGACCGCACCCAGAAGACCGCGCAGTCCCTCCACTTCAAGACGAGGAAGTGACGCCGGCCTTATTCTGGCGACAAGAGGAGCCTCGCTGTCAGCGAACACTGCATCAAAGATATTTCCCGAGACCTCAAATCCATATACAGCCGAAGGATACTTCTCAGAAACAGCCGCAGCGATTACCTTCTTTACCCCTTCCAAAGCATCCATATCCTCGCAGCTCACATAGATCGAAGTCTCTCCTGTACCAAGTTCTCCGCTGTGACTGAGGATGAACCTCTGCATTCCCACCATCGATGTGGTCTGAAGGCATTCCTCCCTGATCATGTCCTCCAAAGAAGCTACTCTGCGTTCATTCTCCTCAATGCTTATCTGCTCGTTCCAATCGATCGTCATTATCGTCTCCGTATAGGTCATCTCCGGAAGTCTTTCCTTAGGCATCAATGCAAAGCAGACCACGATTCCCGCAATGGACACAGCAAGGGTACTCCAGGCAACGACTCGATGATCTATGAACCATCCCATAACCTTCTCGTCCCATCGGCGCAGAGGCTCATCAAAGGATATGCGCTCAAGCAGTGGGTTTGCACGGAAGGACGGAAGTTTGCGATACCACCAGTAGTAATAGACCGGAATCACGGTAAGAGTGACCACATAGGATGTCAGCAGGACAATCGTCACAGCCATCGCCTGATCGAAGAAGAGTTCTCCGGCGATTCCGCTGACGAAGACAAGAGGAATGAACACAGCGCAGGTAGTCAGGACAGAACTGAGCATAGGCCCGGCAACCTCCTTAGTGCCTTCAATGACTGCATCCCTCAAAGTATCGCCCCGCTGCCATCGTCCGGTGATATTATCCACAAGGATGATGGTGTTGTCCGCCATCATTCCCACTCCCAGAAGAAGACCCGAGAGGGATATTATGTTGATGGACAGTCCCATCACATAGAACACGGCCATCGAGAAAATCAATGCCACAGGCATCGTCAGCGACACAAGCGCAGGGGAACGGAAATCCTTCATAAAGAAGAAGATCACAAGGCAGGCAAGGATGATTCCTGCGACGATGTTCTGCACCAGGTTGTTGATCGAATACTCCAGCAGCTGGGTCTGGTCTCTTGTCACGGTGAACCTTATCTCCGGATACTCGTATGAGAAGTTTCCCATCATTGTATCCATACTCTTTCTCAGGTCAGCCATCCTCGCATCACTCTGCTTGATCACAGCCATACACACAGCCCTTTTCCCGTCAGAACGGACAAGTCCCGTCTTCTTGGCCGGCTGCTGCTCCACGCTTGCGATGTCCTTTATCTGCATCACCCTGTCCCCGATCCTGAACCAGATGTTCGCGATATCCTCGCAGGTGGCGACGCTCGAAAGGAACTTCACATTATATCTGTACTGGCCGTCGTGGATGGTAAGAGAGCCGAGGTGGATGTTCGACGAATTTACGATATTCTCGAACTGAGCCTGGGTCAAGCCCAGCTGATCCAATTTCCTTTGGTCAGGGATTATCATTATCTGATCATCCACATAACCGCTTACATCCACCATCGCCACCTCTTCCTGCTGTTCGAGACGTTTGCATATCACGTCCTGCGCGAAGCGGCTCATCTGGTTGAACGCCTCTTCAGTATCCTCTACAGGGATCATATTTATGTAGAAGGCAGGAATATCTGTGGCGCTGGCCTTCAGCACCTTCGGACGGTCTATGTCAGGAAGAGAAGACATACACCTGTCGATCTTCTCGTTCACCTCCACAAACACATAATCCATATCCGATCCGTGGCTGAATGTCAGCCTGATCGTACCGGAGCCGTCTCTGGACTCGGTCGTGATCTCTTCCACTCCGTTCACCTGCATCAGCTGCTGGCGCAGTGTCTTTACGACGCTTTCATCCATTTCACGGGCTGACATCTGAGATGAAACCGCCTGGACGGTTATATAAGGAATATCCACATCCGGAATTAGCGACACAGGCAGAAGCCGCGTGCTCACAATTCCGAGCACGACCACCACCAGCATCATCATAGTCACGGAAATCGGTCTGTCCAACAGGGTCTTCAGCATGGCCTTACTTCTTTAACTGTACCTTCGATCCGTCTGCAAGGTTAAGATTGCCCTTGACAATCACCTTGTCACCCTCATTGAGTTTCGCACCTCTGTCGGCGTTGGCTGTCACCACGTGCGAATCTCCGTTTGAACGTATGATGCTCACATAAGTCCAGTGTGCGACACCATCATCAGTATAAGTGAACAGCACATCAAGATTGTCACGTACAACCACGGCACTTCTCGGAACCACCAGCTGCCCCGGCATCATACGCTCCACTATCACCTTCACATTCATACCATCGATCAGCGATCCGTCATTACGGACTGTCGCACGAACCGCAATCTGTCCGTTCTTGTCAACAGTCGGGTTTATCTCGCAGACCTTGCCTGTGACTGACTTCGACGGATCGGCAAAAGGAATCACCCTTACCTGAAGTCCTTTCTCCAGAAATGCATATTCAGACTCCATCACCGAGAAATCCACATCAAGGCTACTGTCGTCGATTACAATACAGAACGGATCGGAGGTAGTCCTGTCATACTCCTTAAGTTTCAAATCAGCGATCTTTCCGCTGTAAGGAGCCTTAAGAACAGAACCCTCATAATCCAGCCTGGCTCTTTCAAGACTGTTCTTTGCTGAGGTATATCCAGAACGCATCTTTGCCATTGCAAGAATGTTATCCGGTACGCTTGCAGTATCCTTGGCAGCATAGCCCTGACCGGCAAGCACATCGTAAAGTTCAAGTTCAGCCTTCTCTAGAGAGATCTGAGCAGCCTCCAGATAAAGTTTAAGATCAGGTCTGTCAAGTTCCGCAATCACACTTCCCGCAGAGACGCGTCCGCCATTGACCACATTCAACTCCGACACGACACCATTGCTTCCGAACGAAAGAGAAGCCCTGCGTCCTGCCTTCAGCTTTCCGTTTGACAGCAACTGATGGGCGAAATCCGCCCTCTCAAGAGTAATGACCTCCACTTCATTCATCTCAGGTACGGCAACGGCCTTTCCGTCCTTCAATTCATCAGAAGAAGGATTACCGCAAGAATAAAGCATCAATAAAAGGATAATTATTATTCTACCATTAAACACTAATTGAACAGTTCTCATCATTGACTTTTATATAGCATTTAACTTTAGATTTGATAATTTAATTTCTGCAATCTCGCCATTAGGATTACTCAAGAATAATATATCATTTACCAAGTGTAGCAACGTAAACCTATCATCTAAAGTCGCACGCATTTTAATATTTCCGTTCCAGTCGAACACATATAACACTTTGGGGATATCTGTCCCATCTCCCTTATACAATTCTTCTCCAGAATATAGAGCATAAATAAATCCATCATCTGCAACAATATCTGCAAAACACCATCGCTGCAAAGCAAAATTCAGCCTTGTCTCATTAGGCAAAATATAACTATGAACTTTTCCTGACTTAATATCCATTATATTCAACACAGGCATATAACTCATCGCAAATGCTATTTGTTTTCTATCTGGCTTTATGCAGTCAACATTGGACAAAATCAACATTTCAGGTATTGACGATTCTGGAAATTTAACATTATTGAAAATATCAAATTTCCTATTAACCTGTCCTGTCTCTATGTTATATTCAACATATTGAGGAGTAGCGTTGTTTGTCATTCTATTAGGATCTTGGTATGAATTATATGCCAAAAGATGAGAGTCATCCAACCTCCATAATGACATCAGGGAATTCAGATGTTCATTCTCTAAATACACAATAGACTCATAAATATCTTTATTTTCCGATAAGGATGCATCTACATTCCATAGAACCAATTTGTTTTCTACAAAAGAAAATAAATAAGCACAAGTTTGACCGTTTATCTCGAAAAATTCCGATAATGGTAAAGTTGTTATTAACTCATTAGTTGCTCTTCCTCTTTTACACAATGAAGCGACTAATTCATCCGAATAAAGGTTGCTAATATGGTATAGATATTCACCTCGTGAAATAGAAAAGATAAGAGAATCCTTAATAATACATTCCCCCAAGTCTGATGAAGATGTGAAAGTATTGTCAAATGATATCGCAGTACGAGTGTAATCGTCACTCATACATATTAACTCATCTTTGAAAATTGTTTGTTCATCTACCTTTGTGGCACAACTGACAAAGGCAAAGATGAATAGGAAGATTATAAAATTAACCCTCATTGTATAAT
>CANBDZ010000138.1 GCA_947367375.1 uncultured Bacteroidales bacterium
CCTCAGGAATGTCCTGTAGTTTTACAATCTGTTTCATAATAATTTAATTTTTATTTTTTGCCTACTCTATAAGCTTTTCAGCATCCGCTCCTTTGGTCAGTTTGGTCTGAACTTATATTACCGGATATTATAAGATTTAGATAAAGCTCAACAAAAGTAAATATTAAGGATACTTATATTTTGTGAGGTCTATAACACAAAATTACATCAACAATATTTCATATCCATACGCTAAAGTTTCACTTTTTAAAAGATAAACTATTGTAAATCAATCCTACTTTAAATTATTTTCGGACAAATCATAAGCAAGTTTAAGGTTTAATGAACTTAACGACATAAACATATGTTTTATATTGGCTGTATTATGGCATCAACTATAAGGTATTGTATAGAAGTTGAAGAATATCAGATTGATTATTGTGATAGTTTCTATCGCTTATGCCAAGACAGACAACAACACACTATTTAATCAAAGGCTCTTCATCACATTGTAATACCGTAGTGTCAATTCGACAAAATATGAAATTTGGACGCAGGAATTAGTCAATTATATAAACACATTAGTAATTCCCAACCCACTGGTATTATCCATAAAAACACCACCATGAAGCACCCAATTTTAACAAAACTCCCAACCTATTACGATTTTCTTGCATTTCTCATCTAATAGCACTACTTTTGCTTAAAATTACCAGCGTATTGGGAATATGAAGACGTTAGGAACACAGATCAAAGAGCGCAGGAAAGCTCTTAAAATCACTCAACAGGAACTGGCTGATCTTGCGGGTATCAGCATAAACACTGTTGTCGCGGTAGAACGTGGACAGGGAGACCCGAAGATCTTGACCTACCTGGCAATATGTAACGTCCTTGGACTAAAACTGACAGCGGAGCTATGAGACAATGTGAAATCTATCTGCACGGAATAAGGTGTGGTTTACTCACGGAGGAGGATAACAGGACCTTCACTTTCACTTATGATAAGGCTTATCTCATTGGAGATAATGCAGAGCCGGTCAGCCTGACTCTGCCGCTTCAGAGCGAGCCTCATACATCTCCTTATCTGTTCCCGGCATTCGCAAATATGCTCTCCGAAGGCGAAAACCGCCAGGTCCAATCGCAGCTATTGAGGATTGATCCGGATGATGACTTCGGCATTCTCCTGGCAACCTGTGGGACAGATACTATTGGGGCAATAACAGTCAAACCAATCGAGCGATGAAGACATTGAATATATGTCCGTCCACTTTAAAGGATGGATTCAGCACATACTCACCGGTTGCAGTCAAAGCGCTTTTCGACGGAGCTCAGGTCCCTCACATATTTCCTGGTTTGAGTCCGGAAGATGAAGCCGGCAGATCAAGTGAGCCGATAAAGAATATCGGCCGCATCTCTCTTTCCGGAGCTCAGCCGAAGTTTTCCGTAATCATCGGAGAGGATAACAAGTTGAGATATACGCGTGATGGAGAACAAGGTACATATATCCTGAAGCCCCGTCCGACCGGCTATCAGATAATCAACAGGGATTACTGTGCGGCAAATGAACACGTCACAATGCAGATTGCATCTCAAGTCTACGGCATAGAGACCGCCCCTAATGCTCTGTGTTTCTTCGAGGATGACAAGCCCGCATATATCACCCGCCGCTTTGATGTTCATCCGGAAGGCAAATACAAGCAGGAGGACTTTGCTGCACTGCTCGGCTGGAGCAAAGATAATGGAGGAAAGAACTTCAAATATGAGAAGGCCAGCTACGAGGAATGTGCCGAAGTCATACATAAATATGTAAAGGCTGCGCTGATCGACATCAGACGATTCTACAGGATCATACTGTTCAACTTCGTCACCCTTAACGACGACGCACACCTGAAGAACTTCTCCCTCATAGAGAGAAACGGAGAATACCGTCTTTCACCGGCCTACGACCTTGTAAACACGTCACTCCAACTTTACGAGCCACGCATATTCGCCTTTGACAAGTGCCTGTTCAAGGAGGGAATGAGCAAAGCAGACACCCATAGCATCAGTTACGACGACTTCGTGGAATTCGGCAGAAGAATCGGCCTTACCGACAGAGTGATCAAGCAAGAGATAAAGATGTTCCAGGATCCAAACCCTAAGGCGATAGCACTTATCGAAAAGTCATTCTTGTCTGACGATCTCAAGAAGCAGTATATCACAGCTTATACGTATAGGTGTAAGATGCTGAATTTTTAAGAACTATATAGTCATTCCCAATTTGAACATCGGCATATACATAGCAATCAGGACGAAAGCGACGATGATGCCTATGCAAAGGATGAGGAATGGTTCGACGATGTTGTTCAATTGTTTTATCTCGTGTTCCAGTTCGGCATTTGTGTCATTTGCCTGTGTCAGAAGCATCTGTTCAATGGAATTAGTCTCCTCTCCAACTTTCAGCAATACAAGGAAGCGCTTTCCATATAGATTCTCATACCGGCTCATACCGTCCGTCAATGTATGGCCCTTCTCTATCATCCGGCAGACTTCTTCGATTGATTGTCGATATGGGTAAAAGGTTATGATTCCACGCATCAGATATAGAGCCTGAAGAATAGGGACATCCGAAGAGACCAGAAGATGCATTATTCTGCTGAAACGGGACACTTGATATTTTCTTATCAGTCCCGACACCAAAGGTAACCTCATAACAATCCCTGAAGTAATGCTCTGATACTTATCTGAAGATCCGAACATATGCCTGACTCCATACATTGACAGACCCAAAAGAACCATTATGCCAAGTACGGCAGGGGCTGACTCAGACATCCCGATTATCTTTCGTGTTATTGCCGGCAATTCTCCTCCCATCCTTGCATATACCTGTTCAAACATCGGGACCACAACCAGAAGCATAAATACAAGGACAATAACTGCAATAGACAAGGTTATTATCGGATAACTGAGAGCACTTGTCACCATCCTTTTCTGTTCTTCACGTTTCTGATAATAGTCCGTAAGAAACTCAAGGGCATCCACAAGGCGGCCTGTTTCCTCACCGATACGTACAACACTTCTGTCCAATTCAGTAAAAGCCTTGTCCGCTTCCAGGGAACGCCACAGTTCCTTGCCGGAAACGACTTCATCAAATATGCGGACATACAATGCATTTTCCTTGGTCTTTGCGCCTTCTATTATCAATTCAAAAGCACGCGAGAAACTCAGCCCTGAACGAATCAGAGTCTGCAACTGAGAGAAGAATGTTCTTTTAAAATCCATAAATCACAAGCGTATCTATCGGTTCACCACAGAGATAAAACACATTTGCATTCCCGACTCTCTTTACACTGTCACAACGGAACTCCAGAATCTCAAAATGTTCCAACCAATCCAGACGTTCATAATCATCGGAATCATCAATCCTGTTGATCCCACTATTGAGAATCTCCAATCCGTCATATACGGCAAGCAGAAGAATACCGGCCAAAGCCATTGTGACAAGCACTTCGACAAGAGTGCTTGCCTTCAGCCACACATTCAGTCTAATCCTCATTTCTCTTGATAATATGTCTGTAAATCACTGTCCTTCCATACTTTACTTTTGCTGAAACCGTGACATCCAACACTCCATCAGATGTCTCGTATGGTTTAGCATTTACCTCCACTACACCCCAATCGAAATCGTAAGAACGAGAATCATCGGATTCATCTTTAAACCTGGCAATGCATTCCTCGACTGCATTTTCAATCTCCACAGGAGAAGGTCCGGGAACTTTTATCCGAGCGATGTTAATCAAGGAACTCATTGCAATAAGGAACACTGTCAGAAAGAGTACCGAAGCTACTAATGCCTCCACAAGGGACGCACCTTTCAATGTGTTTTTCATCGTACTTTCACTTCGATTTTATGTTTACCATTCTGCACAGTCATCAGTTCAGGTGAAATTCCAATAACCTTGAATTCACCGATCATTTCCCCAAGACCAAGTATATGCAGGTTTCCGTTTTTCAGAACCATCGCTCTTTGTTCTACTCCGTTGCCGATCAAACCCTTGAATGTAAAGTCAGGCACTGGTGGCAGTTCAGGTTCCTTTCTGATAACTTTCGCCTGTGATTTTGACGACTTCTTAACTTCTTTGATCCTGACGAACTCCCCGAGAAAAGGATCCCTATAATTCAACTGCAGGGAGTCTTTCGATGCATTCTTCACAGGCTCCTTTATACGATTTCCCACAAGCGGTTCTTCAACGGGCCTACTTCCTCGAACAACTTTCAGGATGATGATACCCCATATCAGGATTACAGTAACCAATAGGAACCCTGTCATAATCTTCTTCCTTTCCATACTCAATGCAGTTTCTTTATCATTTTTCGTTCATAAGGGCCTTTCAGGAATATAGGGAAGGCCAACGAATCACTCCTGACAACCTTTGCATCATACAGGGTTCCAGCATATACGTTCCCGTTTGAATAATAGTAGCAGTCCTTGACGTATGCTGCCCCAATGATATCTCCTTCAATATTGCAGGAGCCGTCAACATACAGAAGGCCATTAAGTGTCGCACCCGACTTCTGAACATAACTCGGATATCTCAACTGACTGTCAGAATTCTTACTGGTGACTATGACATAGCCATTGACTTTTGAACCTCTCTCCAGTGACACGTATGGCCTTCTCTCTCCGGAATCTACATATATGCCTGAAGGATATTCCAGTATTGCCCCTTCTTCAACAATCACTGAGTCTGATGCAAATATCTGGAGGTTTCCCCTAAAGCCTTTCCTTATCCTCACTACGCTTCCACAAATGACAGTATCACGTACCAGAGATGACAGTTCCACCTTTTGTTCATCCCGCCTGCACAAAGCCTTTGCGTGTTCAAACTGAACTGAATTCACAAGTGGAAGATCTTTTGATGATATCCTTAGCCATTCTTCCTGTATTGGCTCGCCAGTATAGTATCTCATATTCACCTCGGTATAGTTTATTCCATTCAGAGGCATATAGACCAACCCTTCGATTCTTGCATCTCCTGCAAGCGATAATGCCCTGTTTCTATCACAAAGCCAGAAAGCGGCTTTTTCATCATTTTCATATCTTCTTCCCACAAGAACATGATATTCATCCGGATAGTCATTGGATAACCGCACCCTTTCATATAGGCCACACCTTTCCACCGACACCTTTACTTTGTCGTGGCCGGCAAACAGGTCCACCTCGGAAGAATCATTAACTTCACATAATGTGCTGTCAGCACAATACAGCACCAGAGCTGATTTCAAATCCTCGCGCAGCTGTTTCTTCTCGTGATAAAGGTCATACCTGTACATATTCATAGTGACCGCAGAATATGCAAACAGTATCAACAGAAGTATCAGGACTGACACTACCAGCACTGCCGGAAGAGCAAATCCGCGAAGTCTATGTATTTTCCCTATCATCATAGCTTATGATCTTCCACTTGAACAACTGTTAATTCCAACTGGATTATCTTATCTTTCTTTCCAACCTTCATCGTACTGAACTCCGCTCCGGATATCTTTATATCACTGATTTCCTCTACTCGGATAAGAACTTTCAACAGACCGACAAAATTTCCCGTGAGGCACAACTGAGCAGAGACAAGACGCAGATCACCTTCTCTGCCGACTTCCTCCGGAGAGAAACTTCCAACCGTCACCTTGCTTTCTGTACATATGGATGAGATCATCCTCATCAGCACGCCACTACTCAGCATAGGTGCAGAGGCCGAGAAATCCTCCGTTCTCGCTATTATTGGTGACGTTACTGAAGATTCTCTTGCCTGACGATATTCCTTATATAGACCTATGGTATCGGAAACCGACAAGACATAAATCACAACAGGAGCGAGCACGAGCAATGCTGCAAGCTTTATTATCGAAGCATATTGTTTCATAGCATCATCTGTATCTCAAATCTGAATAAATCTTCCTTCCTATCCTTTTCAAGACTGATTACATTTACAGCTTCACATTTTACTTTATCACGCAGAGCATCCACAAAAGACATTACAGTTTCGGACGAAAACGCCTCTCCACATATCTCTACAAGCATATTGTTGAAAACAAGGGAGGTCAATCTCATATCATCAGGAAGCAATGATGCCATATCATCCGCCAGGGCGGACATATTTACATCCTGAATTGCCCGATAAGCATAAAACAATCGTTCCTGAGCCTGCGTTACTTCCGAGAGTTTCTTTGCCTCAGCAGACTCTCTTGCATAAGTCGAACGCATCTCACCGAGTTTCTTCGTCAGTTCAGAGTGCACAAAGAAATTTGCGAGGAGAACTGCAAGGTAAACGATAAGCACAGGAAGCAGGAAACGCTTGAGAAGTCTTGATGCCAGATGATCAACAAGGGGCATATCCTGCTTCAGGGCAGATATCGACAATCTTCTTTGACGGGCAGCACCGATATGTGCTTCTATATCCACCGAATCCATCAACTTACATCTGTCTCTTATACACATCTCCGAGCCCACGAGACCCTAAGACATCTCGTATGCCGTCTTCTGCTTGAAAAGG
>CANBDZ010000139.1 GCA_947367375.1 uncultured Bacteroidales bacterium
GTGTAATAAAGATAGATGCTATGAAAGAACAATTTGAGAAGGAAATACATGGCCTGGCGCAGCAGATTAAAGGTCTCCATGATATGGCAGTGGCAGTATATACACCTCTGGTGGACGATATTTGCAGCAGGGTTGCACCGATGAAAGATGTCGAATGGCTACTTGATTATATGTTTGGTTTTGCTGGCGATGATGAGCGGATGCTGTTGTTATACAAGAGGGTATGCCGCCATTATTGGGAAGTATATCCGGAAATGATTGCATGGCATATCATGGAGTATCGAAAGGAATATGATCCGGAAAGTCTTCCGGGATATAAAGATGAGGATGAGCAAGATGAGAAAGATAGCAAGGAGGAAATGGAGGAAATCGGTTTAAAGTTACCTAAAATTGTAGGGGAATAATCAATGGAACAGGTGTTTTTCATAGCCGACTTTCATCTTGGTGACCATGATGTGTTTACCAAGGATGAAAACGGGAGGAGGATGAATGTCAATGTAGCCGTGCGTGATAACTGGCTGCTGGATATGTGGATGAGTCAGGTCGGGAAAAAGGACTCCGTCTACATTCTTGGTGATCTCATGGCCTATCGAGGCGAGACGGGCGAGAATCTGCTAAGCAGGCTGCCAGGCAAGAAATATCTGATAGAAGGGAACCATGATGAGAATCTGAGGGCTTTCCCGGGGCAGTTCAGATCTGTGGAACTGATGATGAACAAGGTGTTCTCTCCGATGGTTTATCCATTCCTCAAGGAAAGACTGAATGTGACGATGTGTCACTATCCGATGTATTCGTGGTACAGGAAGCCGGAAGGTGCCGTCTTGCTTCATGGACATTCACATGGCAATCTCGATGAATTCAATAGGAGCAGTCTGGAGCTTAAGGCGGACATTGGAGTAGAAGCTGAACTCTTCCAAAGCATAAAGCGTATTCCAACTCTGCAGGATGTGTATGAGTTTTTTATGGCCAAAGCAGAAGCGTTTGGTATGCCCACATTGGCCCTTTACGCCAGATACTGCTACAGGTTCAAGGAAGCTAGGTATAATTTGGAATATAGTTCAGAAATTGATTGATATGGTGTAATCGAAAACGATAAATAATGGATTGTATGAAGGAACGTATAAAATATCTTCAGAATATTGAAAGGCAGAGACAGCTTCTGAAAATCAAGAATTCTTCATTGGATGAACTGGCACAAAGCCTTGGATCTGAAACTGATGCAAAGAAGATGTATGAGGCATTAAGAAAATCTCGTGAGGGCTATATGCGAATACAAAAGATATCACCTTCTATTGGGCGAACAGAAGAAGGGTGGACGTATGTTTTCACAGAAGGGCTGGGACTGTTTCTCGATACTGAAGACCGCTGGTACCATACTTCAGTAGTATTGAGTATTGATTTCGAGAAAGGTGAATTTACGACTCAGAATTCATTATATAGATTTGAATTTATAGATGTATGAAAGTAAAGGAATTATTGAAAGCTCTGGAAGGTGTGGATCCGGAAGCAGAGGTGATTGGAGGAGTCTGGAATGGAAGGGTGGATACCTATAAGGTTATGGATGATACATGGTATACAGAATTTGACAATCTCTGGGGTGACTTTTATGGGACACCAGGTGAGATGGATGACCGTTTATTCCAGATAGAATCAGAGAACGTGTTCTACATAGGGTCCCATTTCACGATTCTCAATAGAAAGGCGTCTGCTGATAAAAATTTTGTATGGCGCTTACGTGAAGTTGCTGCAAGTGAAAAATCAGATGAGGATAAAGGTGCTGAGTTGTTGCGGATGATTGAGGAGTTTGCGGCAGATGATTATAAGACTTCAAATTGATGAGAAACAATTAATTACATGGAATTATGAGTGATTTTAAAGAAACTTGTATTTGGATGTCATATCGTTATGCGATAGGAAGAAAGTCGATTGCTTCTGTAATGCATGCGGAGGACATTGCTAAGCATATGGAGTGGGTTCCTATTGACAGATGGGCGTTTACAGGTATGGATATCCTCCGTGAGGTGAATGACCGAATCGGATGGTATAAGAATATTCATATTGAATCATACGGAGACCCCACCATAGATGTTTTCAGTGTCATTTTTCAGTGGTTTACAGATAATCCGCAGGAAGATGAAATCGAATATTTTGTAAAACATGAATGGTATGTAGATGTAGTTAATGGAACAGTAGTGCGTGTTGAAGAAAGAACGCAGGGTATTCCGGAAAAGACAGACTATGGCTCCTATCTGTTTGAAGATATATTCGGAGACTACTCGGATTATAAGAATTGGATAAAGTTGGCCAATATGTTTTTGCAGAATCACAGAATGGTTACAACAGAATTCAACGGAAAAGTCGAGACTCAGAAGATGTATGAATGGTGGAACGTCAGAGTAAGAATGGGAGGTGTGACATTCGAGAAGATATATAGTACTGAAGATGGCTATATGCAAGGACGATATATAGATCGGGAATATATAAAATCTGTTCTCTAAACAAATCCTAGTGTTTATGAACCACTTGTGATAAAGTTCGATAAAGAATGATATGAAGATATTTGAATATAACGAAGCTAAGCAGGTTGTAGTCTGCGGTGATATACATGGGGCTTTTGAAACCCTTGTGTATAGGACTAGTTTCCAGTATGCGATGACAGATACCGTGATAATAGTTGCAGGGGACTGCGGCTTCGGTTTTGAAAGGTTTGGTTACTATGGCATGGTCTACGTCAAGGTTCTCAATAGACTCCTTGAGGCGAATAACTGGATTGTGTTTATGAGAGGAAATCACGATGACCCGTCGTACTTCCAGGATGAGAAGATCAGTTATGAACGTTTTCGTTGCGTACCGGACTACTCTATAATCAAAGCATGCGGACTAGATATCCTTTGTGTCGGAGGTGGAGTCAGTATTGACAGGATGGCTCGTCAACGCGAGGCCGCCAGAAATATCAGGAAAAAGACTGCCACATATTGGACGGACGAAATGCCTGTCTTTGACGAGGCTAAAATCGAAGAGATAAGCGATTATTGTCTGATTGATACCGTCGTGACTCATACGGCGCCGTCATTCTGCCCTCTTCTTGACAAGAATGGCCTAAGAGGATGGGCGGCATACGATTCGCAGCTTCTTGTGGACTGCGATATGGAACGTACTACCATGGACAGGTTATACCGGACATTGAAGGAGAACGGGCATCCCGTGAACAAGTGGTATTACGGTCATTTCCACCAGAAGTGGACATGGAAATATGAGAATACCGACTTCAAGATGTTGGATATAATGGAGTTCGCTACAGTCAGAACAACAAATTTTGAAGAAGATGATTAATCCGAAAATACTTATCCTGCCGGACATTCACGGCAGGACCTTTTATCAAAAAGCTTTATGTGAAGCAGTTGATGAGGGTGCTGAGATTGTATGCCTTGGTGATTATCTTGATCCATATCCGGGTGATGAGCTTCATGAAAAGGGAGTCTTTGCCCCATTGAAGGAATTGGTGGAAGTCAAGAAGCAGCATCCGGGCCGCGTACATCTGCTGATAGGCAATCACGACAGTAGCTACATGCTTAATAGACACATATGCGAGCATAGATATGATTATAAACAGGGACCGTTCTATATGAAGTTTTTTCGCGAGAACTATGATCTGTTCGAACTGGCATATATGGCAGAGGTCAACGGAAAACGTTTTCTGTTCAGCCATGCCGGAATTTCAAAGTATTGGTTAAAGAACAACGAGCAATTCTTTGGAGCAGATGTGCCTGGTCCTGAGAAAATTTTGGCACTTCTTGACAATTGCTTAAAGATATATAAGCAGGATGTCCATAATGATGCACTCTTGAGGGTCTTGGCGCAGATCGGAATGGGGCGAGGTGGCAGATATCTTGATGGCAGCATGATATGGGCAGACCTTGATGAATATGTGAGCGATAAGTCTTTCCCATGGGATGATGTGATTCAGATATTTGGCCATACTCAGCAGAATCTGCATCCGGTCTGCATAGGAGAACGAGCTTATTGCCTTGACTGCAGACAGCCGTTCTATATTGACATGGAAGGTGTTCTTAGATCATATTACTGGGATGACAAGCCTGTCAATGCAGGAAAGGTGGAATAGTTTCGTGAGGGGGACAATTTGTACCCCTCACCAATTCTTGTCTTTATAGAGCCGATTGATGAACCGGTGACAAGTTGTAACCGGTTGGACCAAGAATATTGCACTGTTTTCAGTGCAGTTTTCTGAAAAATCGCACTAAAGTCAGTGTAATTTAAAGGCTGGGAAAATATTATAATTAGCGGAATCTATCTTTTTTTGATGGATTCCGCTAATTATAATTACGGGTGGGGAAATAACCATTGAAAAAATCGCGGAGCAAAAACGGCCTCTGAGTGTGCTGTAAGGCCGATTGTGAAAATATTTGAAAACTTGTGTATATTTTTGTAGGGCAAGAAAGGCCTGTCCATGAAAATGCCTATTTTTGTGGACAGGATGTAGAAAAATATTGATTTTGCCCCGAAAAAGCCCATTTGGTGGTGCAAGCGTGGTGCAAAAGGGAAAAAGAAAAATGTAAGTGTTGATCTTCAAGCACTTGCATTTTTGTTGGGTACCCGGAGCCGAAATTCTCCTGTGGCAGACCTTTTGGCTCAATCCGACAACAGGAGAACCAGAGCCACGCCCGATCTATGAGGTGCTGTCATTCCATTCTGCAAGAAAGGCCTTTGCCGGTAATATGTACAAAAATGTCAAGGACCCTAACCTGGTCTGTGCCCTTACCGGTCACAAAGAAGGCAGCAAAGCCTTCAAAATAGAATGGGATTTAGGCTCGTATGCTATTTCATTAAATCCATAATACCTTCTGGAGTGATGACAATAGCTGTATCAGTTTGATTAGTTGCGTTTTTTGCAAAAATTACTGGCACAACCTCTTTGCCCTTTGCAAATGGCAGCATAGATGCTTTCCACCTGAGTTCATTTTCAAGTGCAGCTGCATTTTCACCAGATGTCCACTTGCATTCACCTATGAGAATCTTCTTCTTGTCGAGAGACTCTGCAACTACATCCAATTCTATCTGGTGAGGTTTTTTCTCCTTATCCAGAACAGTTCCCCACCATCTTTTGGCAACCCCATACAGTGTTCCGTCAATCACATTACCTGTTACTGCATCACGACAAATTATTTCCCACCACTTGCTGGTGTGTTCACCAAGATGCTGCTGGAGTTCCATTTCGATGGGCGCCTTTCTGCCCAACTCTATAAATGAGCGCATAGGAACGACAAACCTATAATGAAAATCAACAAATGGATCCGCAATTTTATAAAGAGTCTTTTTGCTTTTTTCTTCATCGGCATCAAATGGTATGTCCTTACCAAGGAATCCGAGGTCAATGAGTTTCTTAATCGGACGAGACAGGTTAGTAGCAGGCTCATTGCTTCTTGAAGCGATTTCAGACATCCTGTTGGCTCCAACTCCTACAAATGACATGATTGTAGCGGTCTTAACAATGTCCTGGACGTCGTCTTTGAATAACTTTACCGGCTCATCATATAGAGTTCCATTGACAGAAAGAGCCTCAGTCCATATGGCTTCATCAAATGAGTTGTGGTTTTCTCTAAGTTCCCAATATCTCGGCACGCCTCCCCATACGGAGTATTCTTCAATTGCCTGTTCAGGAGTAAGATTGAGAGCTTCCTGAAGATACGGCAACTTTATCGGAGTAAACTTCATGACTACGTCTGCTCTGCCATATAAAGGAGAACTTTCGTCCAGGATTAATCCATACATCATATTCTGAGATGATCCACAGACTACAAGATTGTATTTCAGTTGCTTCTCATCAAGAAGCTTCTGGAGAACTGATGGTAGCTCCGGAGATTGCTTTACCATATACGGCAGCTCGTCCAAGACCAATGTGAATTTCTCTTCGGTTCTATAGTTGATGCTCCTGAACAGAGTTTCCCAATCCGGATATGTCACTTTGTCAAATCCTGCAAATTTTTGAGCGATGACCTTTGACAATAATATGCGCTGAGCTGAAGATTCGGATTCGTCAGCAAGATAATAGATATCATTATCAGTTATGACTCTTTTAATCAAGGTTGATTTACCCAATCTTCTTCTGCCATATATGGCTGTAAAGGTTGGTCTATCCATGTTCAGAATCTTTGTCAGGCGTTCTTTTTCCTGTATCCTATCAACAAATCTCATAGCTTAAAATTATTATGCTCTGCAAACATAATGTTTTTGGAGCATAATTCCAATATTGTGCTGGAAATTCTAGATATTATTATGCTTTGTAAACATAATGTTCCTGAAGCATATTTTATTTTGAGGCAAATGCCGTGCAAATGACCAGTATTTTGCATTATTATATACTCGGTGTATAATAATGCAAAAAGTTTATATAATAATTTGATAATAAATGTGTTTGATATACTTTGCTCTATGGAATGGGCTAACGGTGAAACCATCATATAG
>CANBDZ010000140.1 GCA_947367375.1 uncultured Bacteroidales bacterium
GTAAAAGTAACCCAAAACGACTCGCATAGTTACACATTTCAGGCGCAGTCGGTTAATTTGGATTACCTAATGGATGCCGATTATTACAAACGCTGTACCTCGCTACGCGGATCGGTTATGCTTATCGGACCCATGCTATCACGCTTTAAACGTGCCATACTACCTCAACCTGGTGGCGATAAAATTGGCCGCCGTCACTTGGACACCCACTTTGATGGGCTTTGCCGTTTGGGAGCCTCTTTCTGCTACAATGCTGACCAACGTTTATACCAAGTGGATGCCAAAGAATTAAACGGTTGTTTTATGCTATTAGATGAGGCATCTGTTACCGGCACTGCCAACATCGTAATGGCTGCTGTATTGGCAAAAGGAACAACCACCATCTACAACGCAGCCTGCGAACCATATCTCCAGCAGCTCTGCAAGATGCTCGTGAGAATGGGCGCAAAGATCGATGGAATCGGTTCCAACCTGTTGACAATCACCGGAGTGGAAAGCCTCGGCGGTACAGAGCACAGGATCCTTCCGGACATGATCGAGATCGGTTCGTTCATCGCAATGGCGGCAATGAACCGCAGCAGCATCACCATCAAGGACGTGGCATATGACGAACTCGGAATGATTCCGGACGTGTTCCGCAAATTGGGCGTAAACCTCGAAAGAAGAGGTGATGATATATATATACCGGAACAGGAGAGTTATGTTATCGATTCGTTCCTCGACGGCTCGATCCTTAATATAGCGGATGCTCCTTGGCCAGGCCTTTCGCCTGACCTTCTGAGCGTTATCCTCGTGACTGCGACCCAGTGCAAGGGCAGCGTGCTCATCCACCAGAAGATGTTCGAGAGCCGACTCTTCTTCGTCGACAAGCTCATCGACATGGGAGCTCAGATTATCCTCTGCGACCCTCATAGAGCAGTGGTAGTGGGACACGACCACAAGTACAGACTCCGTGCTGGAAATATGACCTCACCGGACATCCGTGCCGGTATCGCCCTCCTTATCGCTGCCATGTCTGCGAACGGAACCAGCGTCATCAGCAACATCGAGCAGATTGACCGCGGTTACGAGGACATCGACATCCGTCTGAACGCCCTCGGAGCCAAAATCACCAGACAGTAACATCAGGGACTTTGTCATTTCGAGCTTGTCGAGAAATCTATTTAATAACACAGATATGAGACGAATAATCACATTCTTTGCGGCAATGTCCGTATGTGCAGGACTTTCTGCGCAGACACATTACGTTGATTCAGAAAACAAGGATATGCTCCGTCCTTTCACCACAACAGGAGCCGAGCGTACCGAGATCGTGCTTCCGCAGGTGAACGGCTATAATGTATATAAGGCTGACCTTCATATACATACGTTCTATTCTGACGCCCACGTGTCGCCTCAGTTCCGCGTTTCGGAGGCTTGGAGAGACGGTCTTGACGTGATCGCCATCACAGACCACATCGAGTACCGCGTTCACGATGCATCAATGGCTGAGTACCTTGATGTAAAGCGCCACAAGGATGACAAGAAGGTGGACTTCAATGTGTCGATGAAGATTGCACAGAAGGATGCTCCAGCTTACGGAATCACTGTCATTCCTGGTACAGAGATTACCCGTGATGCTGTCACTGTAGGTCATTACAACGTCCTTTTCTCGACTGACAACAACCTTGTTTATGATGATGATCCGATGGTGGCAATCAAGAATGCAAAGGCTCAGGGAGCTCTTGTAATGCACAATCATCCGGGCTGGAGACACAAAGACATGGTGCCGTCAGACTTTGAGAAGAAGGTCTATGCGGCAGGTCTCATCGACGGAATCGAGATCATGAACACAGATGAGTTCTACCCTCAGGCTATCGACAGAGCTCTTGAGCACGGATTCTTCATGTCTTCAAATACAGACGTTCACGGAGCTACTTCAGATGACTATCTGTCAAGAGGTTACTATAGAAACATGACCTTCATCCTTGCGAAGGAGAACACCCTTGAGGCACTTCGCGAAGCTCTCGAGCAGCGTCGCACTCTCGCATATTCTTACGGAATGATCGCAGGCGAAGAGAGCCTTCTTAAGGACTTCTTCAATGCTTCGGTTTCGTGCAGAGTGCTCCAGACCTATGATGACGGAAGAAAGAGAGTCGCTTTGACAAACAACTCTTCACTGTCGTACTACCTCCGTTTCGGTGACGCAAATCCAGTGGTGCTTGCACCTTTCACAACATTGAGGCTCACAACCGACAAGAACGGAGCCCTCGAATTTGTAGTAGAGAATATGTGGATGTCAGAGAAGGGACATCCGACCATCAAGCTTTAGTTTATTTCTTACGGATAATATTGAGGCCGTCGCGAAGGGGGATGATCACAGACTCCACGCGGCGGTCTTTTGACACCATGTCGTTGAAGCGGGCGATGCCGAGGGTCTGCTTGTCCTGCGGGAGCGGGTCCTGGCAGACCTTGCCGTCCCATATGACGTTGTCGGCGAGGATGAGGCCGCCCGGGCGGACCATATCGAAGACGAGGTCGTAATATTCGCAATATTCGCGTTTGTTGGCGTCCATATATACAATATCATACATCTTGCCTTCGGCTGCGAGTTTCCTGACGCTCTCCTTGCAGTCGCCGATATGAAGGGATATGACTTCGCTCAGGCCGGCGCGCTCGAAACCCTCAAGAATGAGGTCTTCAAGCTCGTCGTTGAGCTCGAGGGTGTCAAGGTGGCCGTCTTCAGGAAGGGCTGATCCCATACATATTGCAGAATAGCCGGTGAATGTGCCGAGTTCGAGGATATCCTTCGCTCCTGTCATCTGCACCAGCATACGCATAAGCTGGCCCTGGATGCTGCCTGAGAGCATTCTGGCGTGGTTTGTCCTTATGTGTGTCTGTTTTGTCACCCATTTCAATGCTTCGCTTTCGGGGGTGGCGTGCTGCTCGATATATTTGTAGATCTGCTCCATATTCCTATATCCTTTAGATGTAGATGAGTCTTGAGAGGTTCGACTTGTCGAATATTCTTATTGCCATTTCACGCACTTCTTCGGCGGTGATGGCCTCCACGAGGGATCTGTTTTCCTTGCCTGAGCTTACTTTTCCATATGCCAGGAGGCCCTTGCCCATTGACAGACATTGGGTCTCTCCGTTGTCGCCGCTGATGGCGAGCTGGCCCAGGAGCTGCTTCTTTGCCGCTCTCAGCTTGCGCTCGGACAGTGGTTCCGCCTGGAGTTTGGCTATCTCCTTATCTATGGCGTTGAGGCATTTCTCGAGGTTTGCCTTGTCGCAGCCGAGGGTGATCGCTACCAGACCTGTGTCGGAGAACTGTGTGTACCCGCATTCAACTCCGTACACCCAGCCGTTCTTTTCGCGGAGGACTGAGTTGAGGATGGAGTTGTTGGCCGGACCTCCGAGGATGTTGCACAGCAGGACTGTGGCAAGTCTTTCGCGCTCCTCATAGAGAGACGGGGCAAGACCTCCGATGACGCAGTTTGCCTGGTAGTTTCTCTTGCTGACAGTCTTTTCAAACTGCTCTGCAGCCGGTTTGGAGTAGTTGCCGCAGTGGTGTGGGGCGTCAGCTCTTTCTGCACATTCATGTCTTGCCGGGCACTCTGTCGGCTCAGTCCCGAAGTACTTGCCTGCGAGTTTGAGGACATCTTTCTCCATGCGGTCCTCGTCTATGTCTGCAACGATGGAGAAGGCCATTTTGCAAGGCTGGAACTTCTCCTTGGTGAATTTCAGAAGCTCCTCGCGGGTGATCTTCTTCACTGAAACCGTAGTTCCGAGGATGTTGCCGCTGAGGGGGTGGCCCTTGAAGATCATCTCTTCGAATCTGTCGTAGATGTCTTCAGAAGGGTTGTCCTTGTAGGAGCGGATCTCGTCGATCACTACTCCTTTCTCTGTCTGGATCTCATGCTCTGGAAAAGTCGGGCATGTTGCCAGCTCGAAGAGGAGGGCAGCCGCTTTCGGGAGGTCTTCTTTCAGCACTGTGGCGTGGAAGACTATCTCCTCCTTGGTTGTGAAGGCGTTAAGTTCGCCACCCAGTCGGTCAAGGTAACTGTTTATGACAGAAGCACTTCTGTGTGTGGTTCCCTTGAATATTGTATGCTCTACGAAATGGGCGATGCCGCAGTGGTAGCCTGCTTCATCCCTCGTTCCGCACTTTATGCTCAGCGCGCAGTAGCCCACAGCTGAGCCACTTCTTTTCACTGCATACTGTAATCCGCAATCTGCCTTTCCGCTTTTCATTACTTATCCTTCTCTCCGTTCTTTATGATGTAGTCGAAGTCTTCCGGGAGGAAGCCGACTCCGTATTTCTCTGTGATTTTATGTCTGCGGAAGAAATAAAGTTCGTGTGTCTCCGCATTGATGAGGAGCTTGTAGCAGTAAGATCCGTTCATCGGTTCTGTCGGCGCTACCATATAGCTGACAAGCGTGCCCGGGGTGTGGTCCATGAAGTACTTGTCCGCTCCGTCCTCATCTGTGATGATGAACCTTCCATCTGCATTTCTGGTCTCGCTGTCCACCTCGCTGTTTATCTCATCTTCGCAGAATACGATTTTCATGTTCTGGGCATTCTGCATGTTCTTGGTGTACCTGCTCATGCCCATGTAGCCGTCAAAGTCGCTTTCCATTGACTTGAGTGTGTGGGCCTGGATGATGTCCAGAAGGGCAGGAAGGAGTACGAGCTCCCTGCCTGAGGGGTATTCAGCTGATGCATATGGCAATGATACGACTTCGAGCATGTCGCTTACTCCCTTCTTGGATTTGCCTCCTTTGACAAGTGACAGGAACTGGATTCCCGGAGCAGTCTCTTTCTTGAATTGGCCGAGGGTCGTGATCAGGAAGTAGTACTGACTGTTGTTCTTCAAGACTTCGAACTCTTCCATTGTGCAGAATTCGTATGGTGAGACACTCCATCTGAGGGCGATCTCTTCTTTCAGAATGGTATCATAAAAGTCGTTGCCGTGAAGGACTACTTTTGTGACCTTCTGAGTGAAGTCGCTGATTTTCACCTTCTTTGTGTCTATCTGAGCCTGAGCTGATGCCAGTATGGGAATGATTATGCTTATTATCAGTACAAACAGTCTTTTCATCTTGTCTTTTACTTTGTTTTGTAAATCAGGGTGCAAAGTTAACAAAAATAGTGCTATCTTTGTAGATTGACCAAAGAATGGATATGTCACAGTATATAGTATCAGCAAGAAAATACAGACCGGATTCCTTCGGAACCCTCATCGGTCAGGACAACATAGCGCAGACCCTAAAGAACTCTATTCTCAGGGGCCAGCTTGCGCATGCCTACCTTTTCTGCGGACCTCGCGGTGTGGGTAAGACCACTACAGCCCGAATCTTCGCGAAGATGATCAACTGCTCCAACCCGTCTGCGGACATGGAACCGTGCGGCACCTGCGAGTCGTGTCAGTCTTTCGCGGAAGGACGCTCTTACTGCATCCATGAACTCGATGCTGCCTCAAACAACGGTGTCGAGGACATCAAGACCCTCATGGATCAGGTGCGAGTACCTCCTCAGGTGGGTAATTACAGTGTCTATATCATCGACGAGGTACACATGCTGTCACAGTCGGCGTTCAATGCCTTCCTCAAGACATTGGAGGAACCGCCGGCACACGCCATATTCATTCTTGCGACTACTGAGAAACATAAGATCCTTCCGACTATCCTTTCCCGTTGTCAGACTTATGATTTCAACAGGATCACTGTAGACAACATCGTGAAGAACCTCCGCATGGTGGCTTCGAGCGAGGGCGTGACAATTGATGACGAGTCGCTTCACGTGGTTGCTCACAAGGCAGACGGCGCTATGCGTGATGCCTTGACCATCTTTGACCAGACAGTGGCGTTCTGCGGTACCGATGTGAAGTACCAGGATGTGCTCCGCAACCTCAATGTGCTGGACTACGAGTACAGCTTCTCACTTGTGGATGCCTTCCTGAAAGGTGACTATCCTTCGGCGTTGCTTACATTCGACGAGATCTTGACAAAAGGCTTCAATGCACTTCATTTTGTTGCAGCTCTGTCATCACATATGCGTGACCTGATCGTCAGCAAGAGCGGAGGACTGGGTGCTTTGCTCGAACTTCCGGAGTCGTTGAAGAAGAAATATAAAGAGCAGGCAGACAGATGCCCGCTTCCGTTCCTTTACGAGGGACTTTCCATCACAACCCAGTGTGAATCAGGCTACAGGGCAAGCGTGAATCCACGCCTGCAC
This sequence comes from uncultured Bacteroidales bacterium, assembly GCA_947367375.1. Lineage (GTDB taxonomy): Bacteria > Bacteroidota > Bacteroidia > Bacteroidales > UBA932 > Cryptobacteroides. The sequence goes on from CANBDZ010000140.1 coordinate 6,218, forward strand.
ATAGAGTTTGCGCTTATGAAGCTGAGTTTCATCTGCAATAAGGAGGCTGTTTCAGCTCCTGTTGCTGCAGCTCCAGCTGCTGCAACCCCTGTGCAGCCTGTCTCTCCAGCACCGGTTGTGGCACCTGCCCCAGCACCGGCTCCTGCAGTTCAGCCAGCCCCTGCACCATCGCCAGCCCCGGCTCCTGTTCCGACGCCGGCACCGGCCGTGCAGCCTGCACCTGCAGCTCCCGCTGCGGAAGAGCAG
>CANBDZ010000141.1 GCA_947367375.1 uncultured Bacteroidales bacterium
TGCGGGTCTCTGAGGCTGGTGGGGTCTCATAATGGTGGAAGGGTTTGACCGTTGTGAGAGGGGGTATGCCTTGTGGGTGTGTCTGAGGTATGTGTGTTCTCATAATGGTACTTTTTTCTGACTGTTATGAGAGTCAGGTGGCTTTGTGCGGGTCTCTGAGGCTGGTGGGGTCTCATAATGGTGGAAGGGTTTGACCGTTGTGAGAGGGGGTATGCCTTGTGGGACACCGGTGGCTGCTGAGGATGGTCTTGTGGGGCGCTGGTGTCTGCTGGTATCTGCTGGTGTCTTCCGGTGGCTGCTGAAGACTGCTGAAGTTTGCAGATGTTGAGTTCTAGTGATGATTTTGGGGTGAATGTTCACTAGAACTGCTTGATATTGTATGATTTGTTTGAAAACCGCTAGTTCTAGTGAGGTTGAGAGTGAAAATGTTCACTAGAACTTTTGGGAGAGGGGGCTGAGAGGGGGCCGACGGGTGCCTGACAGGTGCCTGACGGGTGGCTGACGGGTGGCTGACGGGTGGCTGACGGGTGGCTGACTGGGAGTGGAATTGCTAAGTGGTTGGTGGTCAGTTAGATGGGTGTTGATTGGGGGCAAAATTGCCCGCCAATTGTTGTCTAATGTGTTGATGGTGAGGTGGTTGGCTGTTACGGTTGGGGGTGGCACAAGGCAAGCCGAGCGAACCCTTTGGGTTTTGGCTGCACTGCAGCTGGCCGGAGTGGCAGCATGAGTGAGGTTGCTCTGCGGGAATTCTTGAGGTTGCTCTGCGTGAATTCTTGCGGGAGATTGGGGGAAAGTGGAGGAATGATGATGAAAGATGGTGTGCTGAGGGAGGAAGTGGTGGAGCTTTCTCTAAATTTTTGTAATTTTGCTCGATTGATGTTCAAAATTTTGTGACCTATGCATACAAGACAAGAGAAAATGGAGGCCTTTGGCCGTATTCTGGATATATTGGATGAGTTGAGGGAGAAGTGCCCTTGGGACCGCAAGCAGACTAATGAGTCGCTTCGTCCGCAGACTCTGGAGGAGGTGTATGAGCTCAGCGATGCTATCCTCAAGGGAGAGGAGCATGAGCTTTCGAAGGAGCTGGGCGATGTGCTTCTGCATGTGATCTTCTACGCGAAGATCGGTGAGGAGAAGCAGCACTTTGATATTGTGGATGTTATTAACTTCTTGTGTGATAAGTTGATATATCGCCATCCTCATGTGTTCTCATCTGCTGAGGTCGGTGGCGCTGAGGATGTGATCAAGCAGTGGGAAATGCTCAAGACGACTGAGAAGGACGGCAACAAGAGAGTCCTTTCAGGAGTGCCTGACGGACTTCCGCCGCTCTTGAAGGCTTACCGTATGCAGGACAAGGCACGCGGTGTGGGCTTTGACTGGGAGAAGAAGGAAGATGTCTGGGAGAAGGTGAAGGAAGAGTGCGGAGAGTACCAGGCGGAGCTTGATGCGATGGCTGCTGCGACAACCGAGGAGGAGCGAGCAGCGGCGTATGACCGCGCGGAGGATGAGCTCGGAGACTTCCTTTTTGCAACTGTCAATGCAGCAAGACTTTACGGCTTGAATCCGGACACTGCTCTGGAGCGTACTTGTGCAAAGTTCAGACGCCGTTTCACTTACCTTGAGGAGCAGACTATCCGTAAAGGACGCAACCTTAAGGACATGACATTGGCGGAGATGGACGCTATCTGGGACGAAGGAAAGGCTAAAGGTTTGTAGGATATGTACGATTGGCAGGAAAGGACAGCTATGCTGGTAGGGGAGGAGATGCTTGAGCATTTCAGGAACTCTACTGTGGCTGTGATTGGTGTAGGTGGTGTAGGTGGCTATGCTGCCGAGATGATTGTGAGAGCTGGTGTAGGCCATCTTATCATCCTGGACAGTGATGATGTGTCGGTGACCAACAAGAACCGTCAGCTGCTGGCTCTGGACTCGACTGTAGGCAAGCCGAAGTGCGAGGTCTTGGCAGCCAGACTTATGGACATAAATCCTCACTTGGACCTCACTATAATCCCTGAATATCTCGAGGCAGACAAGGCAGAGGAGGTACTCGGAGGCTATAAGATCGACTTCCTTGTGGACGCGATCGACACTCTTTCGCCGAAGCTTCACCTCATCAAATATTGCATGGATGCAGGCATTCCTCTGGTGTCGTCGATGGGTGCCGGAGCGAAGTACGACGCGACCAAGGTGAGGATCACCGATGTGTCAAAGTCGTTCAACTGCCCGCTGGCATATATCGTGCGTAAGCGCTTGAGATATATGGGGATAAAGAAGGGCTTCAAGGTGGTCTTCTCGGAGGAGCTGCCTGACAAGGAGTCGATAGTTCCGTGCGAGGACCGCAACAAGAAGTCGCAGGTCGGAACGATTTCATATATCCCAGCAGTCTTCGGCTGCGTCTGCGCTCAGGCGGCGATCCAGGCCCTGATGGAGAAGCACGGTCCGCAGGTGGAGGTAAATGTCTGATTTTTCGAGAAATTTACTATATTTGCACGATTGTGTGCGCTTGAGAGGCGTGCCCGAATGCGTATGAGGACGCAACTGATTGAATAATAAGAAGATAATATATGGCAGATCATTCACTTTTGGAGAAGGTATTGGGCCTTCAGGAGAAATATGAAGCGCTTCAGGCTCAGCTTTCTGACCCTGAGGTAATCTCAGATATGAAGAAATTTGTTCAGCTGAACAAAGAGTATAAGGAGCTTACTCCGATCATTGAGGCAGGAAACGAGTTCAAGAAGATCCTTGAGAACTACGAGATGGCAAAGGAAATCCTTGCTACAGAGAAGGATGAAGACCTTCGCGAGATGGCGAAGGAGGAGATCGCTGAGATCGAGCCTACTCTTCCTGAGTGGGAAGAGAAGATCAAGCTCCTCCTCATCCCTGCAGACCCTCAGGACAGCAAGAACGCTATCCTCGAGATCCGCGGTGGTTCAGGTGGAGACGAGGCAGCGATCTTCGCAGGAGACCTCTTCCGTATGTACTCTAAGTTCATCGAGACACGCGGCTGGAGAATGGAGATCACTAACCAGGCGGAAGGTGCAGCCGGCGGATTCAAGGAAATCGTGTGCAAGGTTTCAGGTGACGGAGTTTACGGAGTCCTCAAGTACGAGTCAGGAGTACACCGCGTACAGCGTGTCCCTCAGACAGAGACTCAGGGCCGTGTCCACACTTCAGCAGCTTCAGTAGCTGTGCTTCCGGAGGCTGACGAGTTCGACGTAGAGCTCAATATGAACGACATCCGTAAGGATACATTCTGTTCTTCGGGTCCTGGTGGACAGTCAGTGAACACCACTTACTCTGCTATCCGTCTTACCCACATCCCTTCAGGTCTCGTGGTACAGTGTCAGGATGAGAAGTCACAGCTCAAGAACTTTGACAAGGCTCTCGCCGAGCTCCGTACACGTCTCTACAACATGGAGTACGAGAAGTACCTCGCAGAGATCTCAGCAAAGAGAAAGACTATGGTCGCAGGTGGTGACCGTTCGGCTAAGATCCGTACCTACAACTACCCTCAGTCACGTGTGACCGACCATCGTATCAACTACACGATGTACAACCTTCCGGTCTTTATGGACGGAGCGATCCAGGATGTGATCGACCAGCTCCAGATCGCTGAGAACGCAGAGCGTTTGAAGGCGGCTGAGTAATCCAAAGATAGCAATGATGTAATATGTCATCATCATTCCATAAACTTTTTCCTCGCCATGTCAGTCGCGTAAGGGCTGCTATCGGCGAGGAAAATTTTGTTTTGTACAATCAGCACGTAGATGCGATGCTGTACAATATCTTAGCGCTTGTCTTTGGGTCATTGGGCAATATTGTCTTGTGCAGCGTCGGTTATGTAGACAACCCGGACAGACTTTCTAAAGTCATTGTGCTGGGTGTCTTTCTGATCTGGTTAAGTGTTTCCTCTCTTAAAGATTTAAAGAAGCTCAGAAGCTATCTTAAGGACTGCCCGCAGGACTATGACGGTTGGAAGAGAGTCGTATTATGTGTCTGCGTCCTTGCTTTGGCCGGTTTCACTATGGCCGCCTATACTTTTTTCACCAAAGTCGACTTTTCGGGAAAGAGCAAGGCTCGTGTCGAACAGATCGAGGAAAAGAAGATCAAGGAAGAGAAGATCAAGGAAGAGGTCCAGGACATCGTCATCAGGCAGATCGGTCTGACAGTCAACATTCCGGCGGGATGGACTGAGCCGGAATGGGAACCGAGTAACAATGTGGGATATAACCAACAGAACTACCGTTTTTGGTGCGACAAGGGTGAAAGGAGGTTATGGATGTATATATATGGTCTTAGAGTCACTCCGGAAACTACTGCCGTCGATGAACTGGAGACGTTTGAAAAGTCCGCAAAGGAATATATCAACGGCAAAGTCTTCGAAGAATCGGGTCTGACCGAGATAAACTCGGTGCCGGTACTCCGCTATGTCGGCACAAAGATCAAACAACCTGAATATATATATGCCTGCTACTATGCGTGCATCAAAGGTTCTTTAATCTACTTTACCTACTGCTTCCCAAAGAGATTGGACTATGAGACAGAGCTCAAGGCGGCGGATGAGATCTTTGCAATGATCGAACCGTCTGTACCTCGAGATACACGTCCGAAGGACTACGAGATCGCAAATGACAGGATAAACTTCAAGTCTGCGGGAATCAGGCTCAAGCTGCCGTCAAAAGGGTCTGAGATCCACTGGGTCAAGGACACAAGGAGCAACTATGTATTCGGAATGGATCTGGGAGGATATAGGGCTGTCTGTGACCTTCTTGTTGTGTGGACGTCTGAGAATGCCAAGGTCGATGAGTATTATGATACATTCATTTACTCTGCAAAGTCCCTGATGGATGAGCAGTATGAGATGAGTTCATACATCATGTGGCTTGGAGGGACTCCGGTGCTCAGAATGGCGGGAAGTTCCAAGGATCAACCGGAGAGCACTACCTTATACTATTATATAGTACATAAGGGAGCGCGCCTCACCATCACAACGAAATTCCCTTCCGGGAAGGATTGGGAGGAGGTGATGGAGAAGATGGATGATCTTCTGTCTAAATCTGACTTTTACTAGTATAAAGATGTCTCGACAGGCTCGACATGACATTGTGTGATGTCTCGACAAGCTTGACGTGACGGAGTGGGTTATTCGTCGAGTGGTTCCAGGAGAGGCTGGGTTTCTGTGAAGTGGCTCAGGACGATGTCTGTGTAGGTCTTGGTCACTGGAAGCGGCTGGATTGCCTCGTTGTCCAGGTCAAGTACATAGCCCTCTGATTCTTTGCGGAGGACCTTCACCTTGTCAGTGTTCACGATGTACTTTCTGTTGCATCTTACAAGGCTGCTGCCCTTGAAACTCTCTTCCACAGTCTTGAGACGGCATCTGAGCATGTACTGCTTCAGCTCCTGCTTGCTGTCTGTGTACCAGACCTTTATGTAGTTGTCATCAGACTCGATGTAGTAGAGGTTATCAAGGTTGAGCGAGAGCTTCAGCGCTCCGCTGTTGTCGAAGAGGGTGATCTTCTGGAGCGGTGCCTCAGACTTTGCAGGCTCGTCTGTCACGACATTGTCGTAGTTCATGAGCCTGATGGTGTTGTTCTTTTCGATGATGGCGAAGTACATTCCGGAGATTACATATGGAATGCCGAGGGCGATACATCCGTATTTCGCAGCGCGCTGGAAGATCTCCAGGTGCTCCTCAGGAGCTGCGCCGGTCACTCCGACTGTGAGCCAGGTGTAAAGTCCGCATATTGCCATTACTTCAATGATACACCATAGTATGTATGACAGATAGGTGTGCTCAATGATTTTTCTGCTCCTGTACATCAGCATACGGCTGAATACAAGTGTGATGATAGCGATGCTTATGTATGCGAGAGTCATCAGGAACAAGGCCGAGTTTCCGAGTGAGAACCAGGCTGTGTCTGAGAATGGAATAGACAGGTTGAGGTAAACGATTGCGAACAGCACAGAGAAAGTTACTGTACCGATGAGCTGATATTTACCCAGTAAGTACTTGGGTATCTTATTGTTAATGATCATTTTTCAGGTTTAAAAGGGGAGATCCCCCGGCTTTAGCAAAGGCAAATGTAGACAATTTGCACCAAACATCATAAAATATATGACGTTAATTATGATTTCTAGTTTAGCAGGCTGTTGCTGCCATCAATTCTGCTGTGGATCCCCAATGATCTTGCGACCTCAGATACATTTAGTTGAGGAAACTTCTCAAACAGAGCTGCCACTTCATTCTCTTTCTTTATCTCCACTTCTTCATAGAATGATGAAATGTGGATATCTACATCCAGTTCTTTCCATCTTAACGCGTCGCCCCATTTTGTCGCGACGCAGGCCTGTTTACTATCGCTACAATAGCGACGCAGGTTTTCCAGCAGATTTCCTTGCGTCGCTGCACAAAAACACATCAGAAACCCCTATATATGTTCGCGAAACAGGCTTTTTGCCC
>CANBDZ010000142.1 GCA_947367375.1 uncultured Bacteroidales bacterium
GGAGCATAGCTCAGTTGGTTTAGAGCATCTGCCTTACAAGCAGAGGGTCGGGGGTTCGACTCCCTCTGCTCCCACCAAAAGCCTTGGATTTTCCATGGCTTTTTTCGTTATATCCCTTTCCCTAACCATCTCCAGCTCATCACGAAGCTAAATCAGCACAAAATAAGACACCAGCTGTAACCCATCACATATAAGTCGTCATATAGAAAAAGGAGATGGCCAACAAAGGTCATCTCCTTTCGGTTTTGTTGCAGCTGATGCTGTCAGGTTAGTTTGCAGGAGCGTGCTGCTGCTTCTGCTGAGCCTGTGGTACATGCTTCAGGTCTGCGCCTGTCACCTTGTCGAATTCAGCCTCAGAGATCATCTGGCAGGTTCCGTTGAATGTAGAACCGAGCTCTACTGCGATCTTTCTGATGTGGAGGTCTCCGTTCACTACACAACCCTCTTTGAGAGAGAGTGTGTTCTTAGCGAAGATGTCTCCTTCCACTTTTCCCCAGAGGTCAACGTTATCGCAGATGATCTCGCCCTTTACGTTGGCAGTCTCACCTATTACAACGCGTCCCTTTGACTGGATCTTTCCCTCAAATGTTCCGTCAACACGGATGTCACCAGGAGAAAGGATTTCACCTTTGATGACAGTGCCAGCCGATATTCTGCTGATAGCATTTACATCGAGCATAACTTCAGTCTTAGCCATAGTCTTTATATATTTAATCAGTTAATTATTTCATTAAAGTCCTTTGCCGTGGCAGTTCTTGAACTTCTTGCCTGAACCGCAAGGGCATGGATCGTTTCTTCCAACCTGCTTGTCCACGTGTACCGGCATCTTGCTCTTTGGCTCGCCGCCGTTTGTAACGAGGTCAGTGCGTGAAGTCTGCATCTGCTCCATGTTGTTCCTCTTAGGCTGCTGTGGAGCCGGAGCCTTAGCCTCAGAAGCGTCGCGGAGTGGAATGAATGCTCTGAGAAGGAATGAAAGCACATCCTTGTTCAGATCCTCAAGCATCTGGCTGAAGAGGTTGAAGCTCTCGAACTTGTAGATGAGGAGCGGATCCTTCTGCTCGTATGTTGCATTCTGAACTGACTGCTTGAGGTCGTCCATCTCACGGAGATGCTCCTTCCAGTGCTCGTCGATCTGGTAAAGGGTGATTGACTTGCTGAGTGCACGTGCAATCTCCTTACCCTCAGTCTCATATGCCTTCTTAAGGTCAACAGAGAGAGTCATCATCTTACGTCCGTCAGAGATCGGAATAGCAATGTTCTGATAGATGGCACCCTGCTTCTCGTACACTTCCTTGAGGATAGGATAAGCTCTCTGGAGCATAGTGTCCATACGACGGGTGTATGTCTCCATCATATTCGCATGAAGCTTCTCTGCGATGGTCTTTGCATTTGCCTTGCTGTAGAACTCCTCGTCGAAGCCAAGGTCGATTGAGAGGGATGACATTATAAATTCTGAGAATGACTCATAGCCCATTCCCTCTGCCTTCTCTGCAAGGATCTGAACGGTGTCCTGCATCATGTTCATGACATCGATCTCGACTCTCTCACCTGAAAGGGCGTTACGTCTCTTTGTGTAGATAACCTCACGCTGAGAGTTCATCACGTCATCGTACTCGAGGAGTCTCTTACGGATACCGAAGTTGTTCTCCTCAACCTTCTTCTGCGCTGTCTCGATAGCGTTGTTCAACATAGGAGCCTCAAGTGCCTCGTTCTCAGCCATACCAAGTCTGTCGACGATGCCTGCAATCTTGTCAGAACCGAAGAGTCGCATAAGCTTATCCTCGAAAGACACATAGAAGATAGATGAACCTGGATCACCCTGACGTCCCGAACGTCCACGGAGCTGACGGTCTACTCGGCGGCTGTCATGACGCTCTGTACCGATGATTGCAAGTCCACCTGCATTCTTCACTTCCTCAGGAAGCTTGATGTCGGTACCACGACCTGCCATGTTGGTTGCGATAGTCACTGTGCTTGCCTTACCTGCATGTGCGACAACCTCTGCCTCACGTGCGTGCTGCTTCGCATTGAGCACCTGGTGCTCGATGCCGCGAAGGCGGAGCATACGGCTGAGGAGCTCGGAAGTCTCGACGTCTGTTGTACCCACGAGTACAGGACGTCCTTCCTTGGTAAGTTCCACAACCTTATTGATAACTGCGTCAAACTTAGCCTTCTTAGTCTTGTAGATGACGTCATTCTGGTCCTTACGTGCGATAGGTCTGTTTGTAGGGATCACCACAACGTCGAGTTTGTAGATAGACCAGAACTCACCTGCCTCAGTCTCTGCTGTACCGGTCATACCGGCAAGCTTGTGGTACATACGGAAGTAGTTCTGGAGAGTGATGGTTGCGAATGTCTGTGTCGCAGCCTCCACCTTCACGTTCTCCTTAGCCTCGACAGCCTGGTGGAGTCCGTCGCTCCAACGACGGCCTTCCATGATACGACCTGTCTGCTCATCGACGATCTTGATCTTTCCATCAGCGATGATGTAGTCAATCTCCTTGTCGAACATTGTGTAAGCCTTAAGGAGCTGAGTCACAGTGTGAACACGCTCAGACTTAAGTGCAAAGTCAGCAAGGATCTCATCCTTCTTGACCTGCTTCTCTGCAGCTGTGAGCGAAGACTTCTGAACCTCTGCAATCGCAGCTCCCACATCTGGAAGCACGAAGAAGTTAGAATCCGAGAGGTTACCTGTGATGAGGTCACGTCCCTTGTCTGTCATGTCCACAGAGTGCTGCTTCTCGTTGATCACGAAATAGAGCTCGTCTGTAACGATGTGCATCTCGCGCTCATTGTCCTGGATGTAGTAGTTCTCCACCTTCTGGAGGAGCTGCTTCATACCTGGCTCGCTGAGGAACTTGATGAGTGGCTTATATTTAGGATATCCCTTATACGCTCTGAAAAGAAGAAGACCGCCGTCCTTCTCGTTTCCGTCCGCGATGAGTTTCTTAGCCTCATTGAGGAGCTGGTTAACGAGGGCCTTCTGAGAATTGTAGAGACGCTCAACGAGTGGCTTGTACTCCATGTACTGCTGGTCCTCACCTTTAGGAACCGGACCTGAAATGATGAGAGGAGTACGTGCATCGTCGATAAGCACTGAGTCGACCTCATCGACAATAGCGAAGTGGTGCTTACGCTGCACAAGGTCCTTCATCGAAGTGGCCATGTTGTCGCGGAGGTAGTCGAAACCGAACTCGTTGTTGGTACCGAATGTAATGTTGCATGCATATGCTTTCTTACGTGCCTCGCTGTTAGGCTGATGCTTGTCGATACAGTCCACTGAAAGTCCATGGAACATGTAGAGAGGTCCCATCCACTCGGAGTCACGCTTAGAGAGGTAGTCGTTGACTGTCACCACGTGTACACCCTTACCTGCCAATGCATTGAGGAAAACAGGAAGTGTCGCCACGAGAGTCTTACCCTCACCGGTAGCCATCTCGGCGATCTTACCCTGGTGAAGCACGATACCACCGATGAGCTGTACATCGTAGTGAACCATGTCCCATGTCACCTCGTTTCCGCCGGCCATCCAATGGTTCTGCCATACGGAATAATCACCTTCGATGCTCACGAAATCCTTGGTTGTACTGAGGTTACGGTCGAAGTCTGTAGCCTTTACTCTGATGGTCTCATTCTCCTTGAAACGGCGAGCTGTAGACTTCATGATCGAGAATGCCTCAGGAAGGATCTCATCCAGCACCTTCTCTATGGTCTCATCCACCTTCTTCACGAGCTTGTCAGACTCAGTCGCAAGAGCCTCCTTCTGGCTTACTGGAATCTCCTTCTCAAGTTCTGCCTTGATCTCTGCTATGCGGTTCTCATCCTGAGCGATAGCAGCCTTGATCTTATCCTTGAGAGCCTGGCATCTTTCACGAAGCTGATCATCAGTAAGTTTATCTATCTCCTTGTATGCCTCCAGCACCTTATCCAAAGTAGGTCTGATGGCTTTCATATCACGGTCCGCCTTGGTACCGAAAAGTTTCTTGAAAACGTCTGTAAATGACATATGTTAGATCTGTTATTAAATTCAAAAAAAGGTTATATGTACCTACGGTACACACAACCTGCAAATATAGTGACAATTACGCAATTATCAAAAACGAGAGCCACAATCTGCCATTTTGGCAGAAAAATATGTCAAATATCAGAACAAATCCTGGATGCAGCACGACAAAGAGTCACGCCAATGCGGGATGTCGACGCCGAAAGTCTCCTTGACCTTCGTCTTGTCAAGCACAGAATAATGCGGACGGACTGCCTTTGTAGGATAGTCGCAGGTGCGGCAAGGAATCACGTCGCAAAGATGGCCGAGTCCGTCGCATATTGCCTTGGCAAAGTCATACCACGAGCAGACGCCCTCGTCTGTGAAGTGATATATTCCCACCTTGTCAAGCATCTGATTATCAATGATATTATATATCAGTTCAGCCAAATCCAAGGCATATGTCGGAGTGCCGACCTGATCAGCTACCACCTTCAGGATCGGATGCTCCGCTGTCTTATCTGCCATTGTCAGGAAGAAGTTGCGGCCGTAGCGGCTGTAAAGCCAAGCGGTCCTGAATATCATATATTTACATCCCGACTCGACGACAGCGGCTTCGCCCTCATATTTCGTCTTTCCATAGACGCTCACCGGCGCCGGCGCATCCTCTTCTGTATATGGTCGATATGACTTTCCGTCAAAGACATAGTCTGTGGATATATGAATAAGCGTCGCTCCCTTCCTTCGCGCCGCCTCCGCCAGCACCTTCGGCGCCTCGACATTGACGATACGTGCGGCCTCCTCATCCGACTCGGCCCCGTCGACGTTGGTATATGCAGCGCAGTTCACGATAACCTCCGCGTCCGACGTCTCAAGAAAGGACATCACCGCCTCAAAGTCGGTCACATCCAAGCTCGTAACCCCCTCTCCTTCACGTATATCCGTAAAGTAGCACTTATGATCTCCGTCTGCGGCCACATCTCTGAAAGTACGTCCGAGCTGCCCGCCTGCACCTGTTATCAGAATGTTCATATATCACTATTTCATATCCTTCAGGAAGGGATTCTTCGCGTCTTTTGCGGAAAGGACGACCTTTTCCTCCGGAATGCCCCAGTCTATGCCGAGATCCGGGTCATTCCACGCGATTGCACCTTCGCTTTCCGGATGGTAATAATTATCACATTTATACTGAAAAACCACCTCTTCAGAGAGTACGCTGAATCCGTGAGCGAAGCCCCTCGGGATGAACAGCATCCTGTGATTTTCGTCTGAAAGTTCTACCGAAAAATGCTTTCCGTATGTAAGAGAGCCCTCTCGGAGGTCGACAGCCACATCGAGGACACGGCCCTTTACCACACGTACAAGCTTGGCCTGGGCATATGGAGGACGCTGGAAATGCAAGCCCCTTACAACTCCGTATGAAGACTTGCTTTCGTTGTCCTGGACGAACTCGACAGGCGCCACCTCGGCATTGAAGACCTTCTGGTTGAAAGCCTCAAAAAAGTAGCCGCGGGCATCACTGAACACTGACGGTTCAATGACCGCAAGTCCCTCTATGTCTGTCTTTATCACTCTCATAGCAAAGTATTTACTTCTGGTTCGTATCCTGTGTCCGGCGGGAGTGTCCCTCCGGCTTCCACGACTCCTGCTCCTGCAGCTACTGCCAGGGCGTCGCATCTTTCGTTCTCAGGATGTCCGGCGTGGCCTTTAATCCAGTTGAATGAAACACGGTGGCAGGCCAGAAGGCTTGACAGCCTCATCCACAAGTCAGGATTCTTAACCTTCGCAAAGCCCTTCCTTTTCCAATTCTCGAGCCATCCTTCGTTGATGGCCTTGACCACATAGGAAGAGTCACTGTAGACATGCACGACGGCATTCTGCCATTTGATAGCCTCAAGTCCCTTTATTACAGCCAGGAGCTCCATCCTGTTGTTGGTTGTCAGCGAGAAGCCGCCCGACAGTTCCAGAGTCCTGTCGGCGCATTTCAGGACAACTCCGTAGCCTCCTGGGCCCGGGTTGCCGCTCGACGCGCCGTCAGTAAACAGGTAGATCGGCGGTCTCGACTGCTGTGTTCCCTGCTGCATCTTACTCGATGATTCTTCCGCCTCTTGGCTTGATTTCAGTGTCAGGAAGCTTGATGGTCATACGGTTTTCCACGAGATCATCGTACTCTTCGCGACGTCTGTATATATCTATGGCTGTGTAGATTGCAGCCATCATAGAGCACGGATCCGCGAGGTCGCGGCCGGCCATTTCGTAGGCAGTTCCGTGGTCTGGAGATGTTCTGACGATCGGAAGTCCGGCTGTGTAGTTAACACCCTCCTCGAAGGCAAGGGCCTTGAAAGGAGTGAGACCCTGGTCATGGTACATTGCTGTCTCTTATACACATCTCCGAGCCCACGAGACCCTAAGACATCTCGTATGCCGTCTTCTGCTTGAAAAGG
>CANBDZ010000143.1 GCA_947367375.1 uncultured Bacteroidales bacterium
CCTCAAGAATGTGGACGTGGACTTCCCTCTCGGAATGTTCATAGGAATCAGCGGAGTCAGCGGCAGCGGCAAGTCGTCGCTCATCAACGAAACGCTGATGCCTGTCTTGAAGAACCGTTTCTACAACGCTAAGCTCCAGCCGCTGCCGTACGACGAAATCATCGGAGTGGAGAATATAGACAAGCTCATCGAGATCGACCAGAGCCCTATCGGACGTACTCCACGAAGCAATCCTGCCACATTCACAGGAGTGTTCAACGACATCAGAAACCTCTTTGAAGCGACTCCGGATGCAAAGGTAAGAGGCTTCAAGGCGGGAAGATTCTCGTTCAATGTAGCGGGAGGCCGATGCGAGGAGTGTAAAGGAGCAGGCATCAAGGTCATCGAAATGAACTTCCTGCCGTCTGTCAATGTCGTGTGCAACGAATGTCGCGGCAGAAGGTACAAGAATGACACATTGGCTGTAAAATATAAGGGAAAGAACATCAACGATGTGCTGGAAATGCCTATCAGCGAGGCATATGAGTTCTTCCAGAATATACCGACCATCGCTCCTAAGCTCAAGGCGCTTGTGGATGTCGGACTGGGCTATGTGCAGCTGGGACAGTCAGCCGTGACTTTGTCCGGCGGCGAAAGCCAGAGAATGAAGCTGGCTGCAGAGCTTGCAAGAAAAGGCACCGGCAACACACTGTACATCCTGGACGAGCCTACAACAGGCCTGCACTTCGAGGACATCAAGATCCTTCTGGGAGTACTTAAACAACTTGTAGATCAAGGAAATACAGTCATAATCATCGAGCACAACCTTGACGTGCTCAAATCAGTGGACTACATCTTTGACATGGGTCCGGAAGGCGGAAAGGCCGGAGGAGTGATAGTTGCGCAGGGCACTCCGGAGCAACTCACCAAAGAAGCCGCATCCGTAACAGGACCTTTCCTCAAAGAAATATTATAAAACCTGCATTCTTATGGAAAACATCAGAATCTATTGCGAAAACACATCATCATATGTTGATGTGACCTTCGGTACAGCCCTCAATGAGATAGCTCCGGAAGGCTGCATTGCGGCACTTGTGGACAACAAGCTCAAATCGCTGGAGTACAGGATCATCTCACCGCATAACGTCAGGTTCGTTGATTACAGCCATCCTGACGGACGAAGGACATACGTACGTTCATTGAGCTTTGTGCTTCAGAATGTAGTAAGGGATATGTTCCCTGACAAAGTACTCTCGATAGATTACTCTCTTCCGAGCGGCCTTTACTGCGAAATCCGCGAGACCACACCGCTTCACGACGGAAGACCTGATGTATATTTCATTACTGACCATGAGATCGAGACAATGAAAGCCAAGATGAGTGACCTTATCGCCGCTGATCTTCCATTCACCAAGAAGATGCTCAGCAACGAAGAGACTTTCAATCTCTTCACTGAGAACAGGCAGAAGGAAAAGGCCAACTTGGTCAAGATTCTCGGAAGGTTCCACTACAGCGTCTATTTCCTTGACGGAAAGGCAGACACATTCTACGGCCCTCTTGCCCCTTCTACAGGCTTCCTCAAAACCTTTGACCTGGTAGGTTTCAACGACGGATTCTGTCTGCAGTATCCTATGGACGGATGTCCGGACAAGGTCCTTCCAATGAAAAGGCAGTCGAAATTGGCCCAGGCTCTGAAAGAGCACTCTGACTGGTGCCATATGCTTGGAGTGGGAGGAGTAGGTGCCTTGAATGAAAAGGTCATGAACGGAGGAACGACAGATCTCATAAACCTGTCGGAAGCATTCAAGGAAAGGAAATTCGCAGAGATTGCAAGCCAGATCTACGAGCGCAGGGCAAATGTGAAGATCGTGTTTATAGCAGGTCCTTCAAGCAGTGGCAAGACTTCGTCTTCAAAACGTCTTGCACTCCAGTGCCGCAACCTCGGCCTCAACCCTAAGGTCATAGAGCTGGACAACTATTTTGTAGAGCGCGAACAGACTCCTCGCGACGAGAATGGTGAATATGACTTCGAGTGTCTCGGAGCGATGGACCTCAAGCTTCTCGGAGAGCAGCTCAATGCCCTCCTTGACGGCAAGGAAGTGGAGATTCCACGCTTTGACTTCAAGCAAGGAAAGAAGTTCTTTGAAGGAAAGATGATGCAGCTTCACGACAAGGACATCCTTATAATGGAGGGTATCCATGCCTTGAATCCGGCTATGATACCGGACGTAGACAGTTCAAAGGTGTTCAGAGTCTATGTTTCCGCACTTACATCACTCTCTTTGGACGAGAACAACAACATCTCCACATCTGACAACAGAATGCTCAGAAGAATGATACGCGACAACAGGACAAGAGGTATCATACCGGAGGAGACCATAACAAGATGGGCAAGCGTACGTCGTGGAGAGAACAAGAACATCTTCCCTTTCCAGGAGAATGCAGATGCTGTAATGAACACAGCGCACGTCTTCGAACTCCCTATATTGAAATACTACGCAGAGCCTCTCTTGCGCCGCATCGCGCCATCATCACCGGCCTATACTGATGCCGCAAGAATGCTCAAGTTCCTTAATAGTATCATCGCCCTGACACCTTCAGAGTTCGCGGCTGTACCGCCAACCTCAATCCTCAGGGAATTCATTGACGGACAAACACTTTAAATTACTTCAGACTCAGAAATGAGTGACCGAAACGTGCAACGGCTTCGCGCTCAAGGTCTTCGCGCACCGAAGGGTGTGCGATAGAGATGAGAGCGCGGGCACGTTCTGCCAGGCTCTTTCCTCGGAGAGATGCGACACCATACTCTGTAACAATGTGCTGGATCATGTGGCGTGTAGTCACTACTCCGGCACCTTCTGTAAGTACAGGCTTGATCTTGGAAACACCCTTTTCAGTCATTGAAGGGATTGCAATGAAGGTCTTTCCTCCTTCTGACAATGATCCTCCATACATGAAGTCGTGCTGTCCGCCGACACCGGAAATGATGCGGGTTCCGACCGAATCCGCACACACCTGGCCTGTCAGATCCACCTCAACGGCTGAATTGATGGCCATTACCTTAGGATTCTGAGCGATACGGAAAGGAGCATTGGTCCAAGCCACATCCTTGAGCAGGAGATCTTCGCGGTAGTCCATATAATCATACAGTCTGCGCGATCCAAGCGCCAACGAAGCTATGGAGATTCCAGGACAGATCTTCTTGCAGGAGTTGTCGATCACTCCGCTCTCCAGAAGCGGAAGCACACCGTCTGTCAAGGCCTCTGTATGCAGGCCGAGGTGACGGTGATCCTTAAGCGCTGAAAGCACAGCATTAGGAATACCTCCCACGCCTATCTGAAGGGTAGCTCCATCAGGAATCATCTCGGCAATATACTTACCTATAGCAGTGTCAATCTCTGTCGGAACAGCTGTCGGCACTTCAACAAGCGGATCATCTACCTCAACAGCAGCGTCTATCTTTGAAACATGTATCAGGGCATCTCCGTAAGAGAACGGCATTGATTTGTTTACCTGCACTATGACCTTGCGGGCACATTCAGTCGCCGAGACTGCAAGGTCAGCTGAGATTCCGAATGAGCAATAACCCTCGTCATTCGGAGGTGAAACATTCAGAAAGACAGCATCGAGAGGCAGAGTGCCGTCACGGAAAAGAGCCGGAATCTCACCCAGAAATGCAGGAATAGTCGAACCATAACCCGCTGCAAGCCACTTTCTTATGTTATTGGCAACAAAAAGGCTCTTTACATTGAAGGAGTCTTTGTACTCAGGCTTGCAATATGGGGCTTCGCAACGTCCCACAGCGAAGGCCGCATATATGGTGACATCGCGAAGTTCGTTGCCACGGTCAGCAAGAGCCTGCGACAGCACCTCCGGAATAGAGGTACTTCCCTGTATATATATACTGTCACCAGAATTTATCAGTTGTACGGCTTCTGCCGCTGTCATGTATTTCAATTTCATATATCTTTTTTTGTCATCCCCGATTTGATCGGGGATCTGTCTTTATATAGATTGCCGATCGAGTCGGCAATGACTATCAAGTCGGCAATGACGATCAAGTCGGCAATGACAATCAGGTCGGCAATGACTATCAAGTCGGCAATGGCGATTAATGGTTTGCTGCAAAGAGGGAGAGACGTTGTGAAAGGAGGTCAAACTGGTGGTCACTGTTAAGCTGGGACACGCATATGCGGACACCCTGCTGACGGCTGCCTGTGAGTGAAAGGGCGATGGAGCATATACCGTAAAGCATAAGCTCACGCACCAGATCAGCAGCTCCAAGATCCTTATATCCAACAGTATAGAAGAAACCGTCACTAACCTCTTCATCTCCATCCTTGCTGTAAACTATATGAAAACCATTGTCCAGGAACATCTTCTTGGTAAGGGTCGCGCGACGGGCATATTCTGACGTGTCAGCCACAAAGTCGAGTTCACCATCTGAAGCAGCCTTGAACATAGCCGCCAAGGCATATTGGGCGGAATGGCTGACTCCCGAAGATATGGCATACATTATTCCAAGCACCAGGGCGTCACCAAGACGGGCCATCTTATGACGGCGCTCCAGTTCCGGATACTTCCTGTTATAAAGGGTGTCCGACACTGCCAGTATTGCAATTCGCTGACCGGCATAACTGAACATCTTCGATGCAGACATCATTATTATATAATTGTCTGTGTACTTTGCCACTGTAGGCTGGTAAGGAGCTTCAAACGGCCTGCCTAACGGCTTTCTGAAGTCCATACACATATATGCAAGGTCCTCGATGACCACAGCATCGTACTTCGTAGCTAAGGTTCCTATGGTTTCAAGCTCTTCATCTGTCAGATTGAACCAGGCCGGATTGTTAGGGCTTGAATATATAAGCGCAGCTATCCTTCCGGTCGAAAGGTACTCCTCAAGCTTGGCACCAAGCCTGTCACCTCTGTAATCATATATATCGAAAGACTCCGACCTCACTCCTAAAAGCTGTGCCTGCTTCTTCTGCACAGGGAAACCGGGATCAATAAACAGGATAGTGTCCTTGTCTGGCGAGAGTTGTGAGCACAGCATAAAGGCACAGAATCCTCCCTGCATAGAGCCTACAGTCGGGATACAGCCCAGTGGCGCCACATCGATGTCCAGAAAGGCCTTCAGAAATCTTGAAGCCTCCTGCTTGAGCGGCTCAGCACCGAGCATATCCGGATACTGCGAGGCTATTCCCGAACGAAGGGCGGCACATTCCGCCTCGATGCCCACAGCAGAAGGCGGCAGGCCGGGTATGCCCATTTCCAGATGGAGGAATTCAGTAGAGGTCGTCTTTTCGAGTTTGCGTCCTATTGCGCCTGACTGACGTATTGTCGCGTCAGCTATGTCACTGATGCCCATTTCCGCAAGAACAGAAGCCAGGGCTGATGAAGAAACCGGTATATTCATAAAAAATGACTCGGCTGAAATGCAGCCGAGTCAAATATATAAAATATTAATCAAAAATCCGAATATGATTACAGATTATACCTATATATAATATATTACTTCTTTTCTGTAATGCTTATTGCGAATCCACCACCTGCTGCCATTTCGATAGGAAGAACTGACTCTGATGTCACTTCAACCTCATAGATCTTATATGCCTGTGGGTTGTTCTTGTAGTGGGCACCCTTCTCGATGTCGTCGGCATATACCTTAGCTACATACTTCTTACCTGCCTCGAGATAGTCGAACGGAATGTCGAGAGTACGCTGGTGATCATCGGTCACACCACCCACGAACCACTGGCCGTTCTTCTTGCCCTGACGTGCGATAGCGAGGTACTCACCTGGCTCAGCAAGGAGGTACTTAGACTGGATCCAGTCGATGTCCACATCCTTGATGAACTGGAATGCATCCATAAACTGAGCATAGTGCTCAGGAAGGTCTGCAGCCATCTGGAGAGGTGAATACATTGTGATGTAAAGAGCGAGCTGGTTAGCGATTGTTGCGTTCACCCAAGAAGTGTTTCTTCCCTCAGTCACAGATGCGAGATCCATAACGAAGATACCAGGAGTGTAGTCCATAGGACCACCGTTGAGACGTGTGAAAGGAAGGATAGTCACGTGGTGAGGCATTGTTCCGCCGAATGCCTGGTACTCAGTACCGCGAGCTGACTCGTTACCGATGAGGTTAGGGTAAGTACGGCAGAGACCTGTAGGGCGTACAGCCTCGTGAGCGTTGATCATCACCTTGTGCTCGGCAGCCTTCTTCACTACATACATATAGTGGTTGATGAGGGACTGGCTGTAGTGGTGCTCTCCGATAGGAAGGATGTCACCTACATAACCACCCTTGATAGAGTTGTAGCCGTACTTGTCCATAAGGACGAGAGCCTGGTCAAGATGACGCTCATAGTTGCGAACTGATGACGAAGTCTCGTGGTGCATCATAAGCTTCACGCCCTTCTTGTGAGCGTACTTGTTGAGAGCAT
>CANBDZ010000144.1 GCA_947367375.1 uncultured Bacteroidales bacterium
GTTTGTGATTAGTTCTTTTACGTGTCAAAAATGACACATCCTCGCAAATCTAATAAATTATTGTTGCAATATCAACAAAACACGTAATGTTTTTATCATCAAACACTCACATTACCTTGCCGAAGCATCCTGACGATCTCCTCGCACGACATCCCGATCTCGCCGTAAAGGACATTGTCAAGGTCATCGGACCACATTCCCAGGCGTGAGTGAAAATCCGACAGCCTTGCAGCCCTTACATATCTTCCTTTTCGTGAGACAAAGATGTCGCTGAATTCCTTGTAAATCTTTTCCAGTCGCATGTCCATATCTTCTTTTTTGTCTGCAAAGCTGGCGTTAAGCAAAGGTAAATACAAGCTTTTTCCATTCTTTTCACCGGAAATCACGTATGATTTTTCTCTTTTTTTAAAGTTTTGCTTTTTCTTTAACAAGTTTTACTTGCTATTCGTCGGATTTTCTTGTTTAACGAGCATCTCCTTATCGGATAATTTTGCGTCACGACATAAGATACGACCAAGAAAATCTGAATATGGACAATTCAACCATCAAGGAAAACATCCGACGCATAAGAAACTCACAGGGCCTGACCCAAGAACAGATGGCAGGCAGACTCGGCATCTCACTGACAGCCTACAGAGACCTCGAGACAGGCAAGACATCAATGATGAATGCCAATGTAGCCAAGATTGCGATGATGTTTGACACCACCATCGAAGAGTTGGTCCTGGGTTACCGTCCGGTGCAAATGCCTGAAAAAGTGCTGAGAGAAACTCAGGAAAAATACGGCAAGCACATCGAAACTATGAAAAAGAGAATCGAGGATCTCGAAAAACTTGTGGAAAGCCTCCAAGAGACCATCGATACAAAGAATGAAATCATAGGAATGCTCAAGAATTCACTTGATAAGGACAAATAGATTGTGTAAATTTGCAGAATGCGCAACGAAACACATCTATTGAACTTTCTGCATTCTGACCTGGTGGAAGCAGGCTGCGATGAAGCCGGACGCGGCCCTTTGGCCGGCCCCGTCTTCGCCGCCGCCGTCATTCTCCCTAAGGACTTTCACCATCCTCTGCTGAACGATTCAAAGAAAATGACAGAAAAAGCACGTGAAACACTCCGCCCGATCATCGAGCGGGAGGCCATTGCGTGGGCTGTTGAAGAGGTAAGCGCTGAAGAAATAGACACTATAAATATATTGAACGCCTCGATTGCCGGAATGCAGCGCGCAGTCCGCAGACTGTCCGTCAAGCCGGAATTCCTCCTCATCGACGGCAACCGCTTCAAGCCTTTCGACGACTACAAGTACCAATGCATCGTAAAAGGCGACGCAAAGTTCACCTCGATCGCAGCAGCTTCAGTTCTGGCAAAGACATATAGGGATGAATATATGAGGGCTCTGGCCCTGAAACATCCCGAATATGGCTGGGAAAGGAATATGGGATATCCTACCAAAGAGCACATCGAAGCCATAAGGCAGCACGGCTACACAGCTCAGCACAGGAAAAGTTTCCACGTTAAGGAGCTCGAACCGACATTGTTTTGACAAAAATAAAACTACTTATATATGAAAAAGGTTATATCAATGATTGCAGCGCTCGCGATCCTCGCGTGCGGCAGCGCAAAGGCTGACGAAGGAATGTGGATGCTCCCTCTCCTTCAGAAGATGAACGGAAAAGAAATGAAGAAGCTGGGAAGCAAGATCACTCCCCAGGAAATCTACAACATCAACAACACATCACTCAAGGACGCTATCGTTCAGTTCGGTGGCGGATGTACCGGAGAAATAATCTCTGCTGAAGGTCTCCTCGTGACCAACCACCACTGCGGCTACAGCAACATTCAGAAGCTCAGCAGCGTGGAGCACGACTACCTCAAGGACGGTTATTGGGCTATGAACCGCTCTGAGGAGCTCCCTTGCGACGGTCTGACTGTAACTTTCCTCGAGAGAATGGAAGACGTCACTGCAAAGCTCGACAAGGCTGAAGCAAAGGCACGCAAGGCTGCCAAAAAGGCTGAGAACATCGAAGAGATTGCTCTCACTGCAAGAGAGGAAACTCTGAGAGCAATCATCAGCGGAATGGAAGAGGACTATCCTTACTGCACAGTAACGCACACCACATTCTATAACGAGAATGTAGACTACGTAATCGTCTACAAGATCTACCGCGACGTGAGATTCGTAGGAGCTCCACCTTCATCAATCGGAAAGTTCGGAGCTGACACAGACAACTGGATGTGGCCACGCCACACTGGTGACTTCTCTATGTTCCGTGTCTATGCAGACAAGGACAACAACCCTGCAGACTACTCGCCTGAGAATGTTCCTTTGAAGGCAAAGAACCACCTCAAGATCTCTGTTGCAGGAGTAGAGGAGAATGACTTTACCATGATCATGGGCTACCCTGGACGCACAACACGTTTCCAGACCTCACCTGAGCTCAAGTCACAGATCGAACTCAATGACATCCGTATCGCTGCACGTACTATCCGTCAGGATGTACTGCTCGAGGATATGCTTGCAGATCCTAAAGTGAAGATCCAGTACGCAAGCAAGTACTCAAGCTCATCTAACGGCTGGAAGAAATGGCAGGGAATGAAGCTTGCCTTCAGAAAGCTCAACATCATCGGAAGAGCCGAGAAGGAAGAGGCGGAATTCACAAAATGGGTAAACTCAAATGCAAAGCTCACCGAAAGATACGGCAACTCACTCAAGGCGCTTGAGGAGGCTGTTGAAAGCGGAAGAGAGGCAAATGCAGCCTTCACAAAGGCATATGAGTCAGTCTACAAAATCGAGCTCACAAGCTTTGGACTTAACCTCAATTTAATGGCAGCCAGAGAGTTGAGAACTGGAGTAGACACTCTTACAGCTATTATGAACGCCTATAACAAATCTATCGCACCTCAGTACGCTGACTACTCATTCGAGACTGACAGAAAGGTTGCGAAAGCAATGATGAAGTACTACCGCGAGAATTCCAAGCCTGAAAACTACCTCAAGAATCTCCCCGAGGACTTTGCAACAATGGACATCGACGCATTTGTAGACTACGTGTTCGACAACAGTGCATTCCGTTCAGCAGAGACACTGAAGGCAGCAATTGAAGAGAAGGGCAAGGGAATCTTTGCAGACCCTGCCTGCACAGTAGGAATGTCAATCTACCGCGAGGCCCTTGGTGCCCAGATGGAGGCAGCAGAGTCAGAAGCAGCTCTCGCAGAAGCACGCAAGCTCTACACAGAAGGTCTCCTCAAGTGGAGAAAGGGCGAGCCAAGCTATCCGGATGCAAACTTCACAATGCGTCTGACCTATGGTACTGTCAGAGGTTACGAGCCTAAGGATGCTGTCATCTACAAGCACTACACTACCCTTGACGGCGTGATGGAGAAAGAAGACCCTAACAACTGGGAGTTCGTGGTTCCAGAAAAGCTCAAAGACCTTTGGAAGACCCGCGACTTCGGTCAGTACGCAAGACCTGACGGCAAGATGCCTGTAGCTTTCCTCAGCAACAACGACATCACCGGAGGTAACTCAGGCAGCCCGATTATGAACGCGAAGGGCGAACTCATCGGTCTTGCCTTTGACGGCAACTGGGAGTCAATGAGCAGCGACGTGATGTTCGAGCCTGACCTCCAGCGTTGTATCAACGTCGACATCCGCTACGTCCTCTTCATCGTAGAGAAATTCGGCGGTGCAAAATGGCTGATCAACGAAATGACAATCGTAAAATAATGACTTCAGCAACTGTCATGTCGAGCGAAGTCGAGACATTTTTATAATATAAATGCAAATGAACACAACAGACATAAAAGAATGGCTCCGCGAAGTTGAGCACCCTGCGAAGGGCGACAAAAACATCGTTGAGCTGGGAATGGTGGAGAAGGTTGACATCGAAGATGGATGTGTGACCGTCATCCTTGCATTTCCTAAACACCGCGATCCCCTTGCCGAGTACCTCATCGGTAGCGCCAAGGCCGCAATCATCAGAAACGCACCGGAAGGCACACAGGTAGAGGTGAAGACCATCATCAAGGATGAGGCACCTAAGAAGAAGCCGGGTCTTGATCTGGATGAAGAAGAACTCAAGAACGTAAAGCATATAATAGGCATCGCATCAGGTAAAGGAGGCGTCGGCAAGTCTACAGTCGCAGTAAACCTTGCTGTAGCCCTTGCACGTCTTGGCTATAAGGTCGGACTCGCAGACGCTGACGTTTACGGACCATCTGTCCCTAAGATGACCGGAAGCGAAACAGACATGCCGGATGCCATCATGGACGGAGAGAAGGAAGTTATCCTCCCTCTTGAGAAATATGGTGTAAAATGGATGTCCATCGGCTACTTTGCAAAGCCTGAGCAGGCACTTATCTGGCGTGGTCCTATGGCCTGCAACGCACTTAAGCAGATGATCCTCCAGGTACGCTGGGGAGAACTCGACTTCCTCCTCATCGACATGCCTCCGGGAACAGGTGACATCCACATCAGCCTCGTTCACGACATCCCTATGGAGGGAGCAGTGATCGTCAGCACCCCACAGGATGTGGCCCTCGCAGACGTAGAGAAGGGAGTGAATATGTTCCGCAACGAGAGCGTGAACAAACCTATCTTCGGTCTCGTTGAGAATATGGCATGGTTTACTCCGGCAGAGCACCCTGACGAAAAGTACTACATCTTCGGAAAAGACGGTGGCGTGAAGATGGCAGAGAAATACGGCATCCAGCTCCTCGGCCAGATTCCTATCGTCCAGAGCATCCGCGAATGCGGAGACAGCGGAGAGCCAGCCGCTCTCAGTTCCCGCCCGGACGGCCTCGCCTTCCTGGCCCTCGCTGAAAAAGTCGCAGAGACCTTATATTAATATATTCCTAAATCATCCCCGGCCTAGGTCGGGGATTTTTTTTGATTATCTTTGCGGCCGTTTTTGAAAAACTTCGTTGTGTAGTGTTATGAGATACGGTAAGTTAAGCCGCCAGCTGGCTTCTTTGGCTGGCCCTATATTCATTGAGACCCTGCTCGTGATGACGCTGGGTGCGGTGGACACCTTTATGTTGAGCCGCTATTCAGACAACAGTGTTGCAGCGGTCGGGGTGGTGAATCAGCTGATGAACCTGGTGTTCCTGCTGTTCGAGGTCATATCCCTTGGTACTTCTATTCTCTGCTCGCAGTATATCGGTGCGGGAAGAAGGGACAAGGTAGTGCAGGTCGTTGGTATATCCCTGTTATTCAATCTTTTATCGGGAGTAATATTGAGTTCGTGCTTATATCTCTTCGCCGACGATATGCTCCTGCTTATGGGCCTCAGGCCCGATCTTCTCGCCGACGGTCTTCCATATATGAAGATTGTAGGAGGCTTCGCCTTCCTTCAAGCGATTTCGCTCTCGCTTTCAGCTTCGCTCCGAAGTGCGGACAAGGCGAAATACCCGATGTACGTGTCTATTGTGGTGAATATCCTTAATATTATAGGTAACTACACCCTCATCTTCGGTAAGTTCGGTATGCCTGCCCTCGGCGTGGAGGGTGCGGCGATCTCGACTTCAGTGTGCCGCTTCGTTTCAGTGGTTATCCTGTTTGTAGTTCTCTTCAAGAAGCACATCCCATCATTCCCGAAGGAACTTTTCACTCCGTTCCCTTGGATAGAGCTGAAAAATCTGCTGAAGATCGGCATCCCGTCGGCCGGCGAGCATTTCTCGTACAGCCTTTCGCAGGTTGTGATCACCTATTTCATCAATATGATCAGCAACCAGGCCCTGGCCACCAGGAGCTATGTGGTGAACATCGTGATGTTCACATATATCTTCGCCCTTTCAATCGCCCAAGGTGGAGCCATCCTTATCGGTCATCTTGTAGGAATGAAGAAGATCCGTGCGGCATATACCATCGGCAAAAGGGTGATGAGGCTTGGCGTAACTATGTCGGTGAGCCTTTCTCTTGTGACTGCCATCTTCGGCAAGCATATTCTCGGTATGCTCACTTCTGACCCTTGGATCATATCTACCGGAGCGGCAATCCTTTGGATAGAAGTGCTCCTGGAAAACGGAAGGGCCCTCAACTTCTTCGGTGTAAACTCGCTCAGAAGTGCCGGTGACATCTATTTCCCTGTGCTGGTAGGAATCGTGGTGATGTGGGGCGTGCAGGTGGTCGGAAGCTATGTTCTGGGAATTTCCCTCGGCTGGGGCCTCATCGCAATGTGGGCAGTCTTCGCCCTCGACGAGAACATCCGCGGCTTCATCTTCCTCCGCCGCTGGAACAGCTTCAAATGGGTCGGAAAAAGCTTCATCAAATGACAATCATAATTGTCATTTCGAGCGCCCGAAGGGCGTCGAGAAATCTATATAAATCGAGTAGGAGGTAAACGAAAGTAATGGAGTTTATCTCCTACTTTCGTTTACCGACCTCTCACACCACCGTACAT
>CANBDZ010000145.1 GCA_947367375.1 uncultured Bacteroidales bacterium
ATATGCTTCCCGTCATTAGGGCGCATTAGGGACTTTCACCCGTTAGAACATGCCCGTGCTGGGCGTACAAAGAAAAAGCTGACTATTTAGTCAGCTTTTATTATTTCCTTCTGGGCTTTCTCCCACTGTTCTTTAGCATATTCCTGCATATCTACAACCTCGTCCTTTTCATCGACGATCTCGTGGCCGATCATTGTCTCGATGACGTCCTCCATTGTGACGAGACCTCGAACTGATCCATACTCATCAAGAATTACAGAGATATGTTCTTTCTTCTCGATAAACTTCTCCCAGATGTCTCCTACGGCTTCATCCTCACCGAATGTAAGGATAGGACGGAGAATGTCTGAAAGTCTTGTAGTGAACTTGTCTTCGGCCATCTTCTCGAGAATCTCCTGACGAAGAACGTATCCGATAACATATTCGTCATTCTCGGAGTCATATACTGGGATTCGAGAGTGTGTCAAATCACTGTCATAAAGCTCTTTAACAGTCATGTCGGCTGGTGCCATCTCCACTACCACACTCGGAGTCATGATCATATGAGCAGTAAACTCATCGAGCTTGAGGATGTTCTGGATCATCTTCTTCTCATCCTTCTCCACTACCTCTTCCTCTGTCGCAACACTTACCATTGCAGAGATGTCCTCGCGGCTTACGCTTACCTGAGTTGAACCTGATGAAATCAGTCCTGTAAGATGCTCAAGGATCCAAACCAATGGGAATGAGATGAAGATCATACCGCTGATGATTGCCGATGCCGGAATTGCCAGCTTTCTCCAGTAGCTCGTTCCTATAGTCTTAGGGATGATCTCTGAGAATATGAGGATCATGAATGTGAAGATGGTAGAGAATATTCCGACGAGGGTGTTTCCGTACACCTCCATTACCAATGATCCCACTATTGATGCACCTACAGTGTTGGCAATTGTGTTAAGACACAGAATAGCTGAAATAGGTCTGTCCGGGTTCTGTTTAAGCTTCTTGAGTCTCTCTGCTCCCTTTACCCCCTGCTCCTCAAGTCCTGTGATGAAGGACAGGGGCGTGGAAAGAAGCGTCGCCTCCAGCATTGAGCACAATGCTGAGAGAGCGATCGAAACTAGCATTATTATATATATAAGCTGTTCTGCCATATCTTTTATTTCTCTATATTCTTATTTCCTCCCAACTCTGCGATGACTGTCTCGCAAGCCTTTACACAATCTCCCAGCTGCACCTTGATGTCAGAGTCAAGCGGAAGGAACATGTCTATACGTGAGCCGAACTTGATCACACCGCACTGGTCTCCCTTGATTACCGCCTTTCCGATCGGCTCAGCATATGTCACGATTCTTCTTGCAAATGTTCCTGCAAGCTGCTTGAAAAGGATCTCTCCATACGGAGTCTCCATAGCTACAGACGAATGTTCATTGAGTTCTGATGCCTTAGGAAGGAAAGCAAGCATATACTTACCAGGATGGTACTTGTAATATGTCACATTACCGTCGATCGGCCAGTAGTTCACATGCACATTGAAGAAGTCCATGTACACAGACACCTGGATGCACTCCTTTTTAAGATACTCGTTCTCGAACACCTTGTCGATGATGACTACCTTTCCGTCAGCAACTGAGGTCATTACATTGTTTCCTGGCACTGTTGTTCTTTCAGGAACTCTGAAGAAGAACAACGAAAAGCCCATCATGAAGACAGGCAGGATACAAAGTGGATATGATATGTATGGATATGGGATAAAGCGCATGATCAGGAACACGATCGGCGCGCAGATAATCCATATCTTAAAAATCGTACTGTAACAGTCTTTTTGTATTCTCATAACGGCCGCGAAGGTACGAAAAAAAAGCTAATAAGGCAAAAGTACTTGACGTAATGGACTTAATTAAAGAACATTAAGGACAACGAGATAAATGATGCCGATAGGAATCGCTATCAGAGCACTGTCGAAACGGTCAAGGAGTCCGCCATGACCTGGAATGATGCTTCCCGAGTCCTTTACCTCATAATGACGTTTCCACTGAGACTCAATAAGATCTCCATAGACACCGGTCACACAAAGGAGGATGGCCATAACTATGCAATGACACATGTCAAAGCGGAAGATTCCTACCTTGTTCAGAAGGATAGCCACGATAACTGAAGTAAAGAGTCCGCCCCAGAAGCCGATCCAAGACTTTTTAGGAGAGATAGACGGGAAGAGCTTCTTGCCGTACTTCTGACCAAGAGTGATTCCGAAAAGGTAAGCTCCTACATCTGTTCCCCAGATGATTGCAAAGAAAGACAGAAGGAGAAGTCCGCTGAATTCACCCTCCTGATTGAACACGGCGAAGTTCAGAACCGACCATGGAACAGCAATGTAAAGAATTGCTGCATAGAGGTTTGAGAACTTGTCGAATCTTGATTTGTCCTTTACATACAACGAATTGATCATCAGTATGAAGACCGGAACGAAGGCAAGGATGACAAATCTGCCGGGAACATCGAAACCTTTGAAAAGGTAGGTCAATGTAAAAAGAGTGGCTCCCGCAAGAACCGAAAGGATCTGCGAGAACCAGTAACTCTTACCACAGGTCATCCTAAGAAATTCGCACATCATCACGATGAGTGCAAACAGCATTACGATGCCGAATGTGAATTTATTTGTAAGCAGGGCCGCCAGCATAATCGCGACGAAAACCACTGCCGATACTGTTCTTTTAAGAAAATTATTCATCTGTTTCTACTGCTGCTGGAGCTGCATCCTCCTGAGGTTCTTCCTGCTTAGGAGCCTCCTCAAGCTTTGCACCGGCTCTCGGGCCGAAGATTCTCTCCATATCTTCTGCAAAGATAACTTCTTTCTCCAATAAAATAGCAGCCAACTGATGAAAACCTTCACTATTTTCTTTCAAAATGTTCACAGTCTTCTCATAGATGGACTCGATGAGTTCCTTGACTTCCTGGTCGATGAGCTCAGCAGTCTTCTCACTGTATGGTTTTGTAAGGTCATAACCGCGAGAACCTGTTGAATCATAGAAAGATAGCTTACCGACCTTCTCACTCATACCATAATAGGTCACCATTGCATATGCCATCTTGGTAAGTCTCTCCAGGTCGCTGATAGCACCAGTCGAAGGCTGACCATAGATAAGGTCTTCTGCAGCGCGTCCACCGATAAGTGAGCACATCTCGTCGAGCATCTGCTCTCTGGTCTCAGTGTGTCTTTCATCCGGCAGGTACCATGCTGCTCCGAGAGAGCGTCCGCGAGGTACGATTGTGACTTTGAAAAGTGGGTTTGCATGTGGGAGAAGCCAGCTTACTGTAGCGTGTCCTGCCTCGTGGTAGGCTGTGTTCTTCTTCTCCTCCGGAGAGATCATCATTCCCTTCTTCTCAAGACCGCCGATGATTCTGTCGACTGCATCAAGGAAGTCCTGCTTGTCGATCTCAGGCTTGTTCTTTCTTGCTGCTGTAAGGGCAGCCTCGTTGCAGACATTTGCAATGTCAGCACCAGAGAAGCCCGGAGTGTGCTTTGCAAGGAAGTCAACGTCGAAATCCTTCTCGAGCTTAAGTGACTTAAGGTGCACATTGAAGATCTCGACTCTTTCCTTAAGGTCTGGAAGATCCACATGGATCTGTCTGTCAAAACGTCCTGCACGCATAAGCGCCTTATCGAGGATGTCAGCTCTGTTGGTTGCTGCAAGGATGATCACACCTGAGTTCGAGCCGAAGCCGTCCATTTCTGTAAGGAGCTGATTGAGAGTGTTTTCACGTTCATCATTTGAAGAGAAGCCTGCATTCTTTCCACGAGCTCTACCTACTGCGTCGATCTCGTCGATAAAGACGATGCAAGGTGCCTTTTCCTTAGCCTGACGGAAAAGGTCACGCACTCTTGACGCACCCACTCCGACAAACATCTCCACAAAGTCAGAACCGGAAATAGAGAAGAACGGAACGTTCGCCTCGCCGGCTACGGCCTTTGCAAGAAGGGTCTTACCTGTGCCCGGAGGGCCAACGAGAAGGGCTCCCTTCGGAATCTTTCCGCCAAGGGCGGTATATTTCTGAGGGTTCTTGAGGAAATCTACGATCTCCACTACCTCTTCCTTCGCGCCATAAAGACCTGCAACATCCTTGAATGTCACCTTTATCTCATTCTTCTCAGCAAGCTTTCCTGTCGATTTGCCGACATTGAAGACGCCGCCAGGGCCACCGCCGCCGGCGTTCTTATTGATGCCGCGGAACATGAACACCCACATCAATATAAGGAAGAGCGAGAATATGAGCCATTCCAGCATACCCCATATGCTTTCGTGGTTCTCGATCACCACCTTGACCTTCTCACCCTCTGGAAGCTGGTCGTTAAGTTCACCGAACATTTCCTCGGCGTTAAAGCTGCCTGAAACGAGGAAAGTGAAATGCGGGGACTTAGTAGGAACGAGACCTCCGAACTTGTCGGAATAGTTACCGATCCTGTCCGGTTTCATCGTGATGTGGCCCTCGAATTCGTTTCTGATGAATACGACTTCCTTTATGTCTCCAGCGAGCCACTGTTTCTGCACATCTGCCCATTCCTCCTTCTGTGGGTTGGCGCCCTTCTGGGTGAAGAACATCCAGCCGATACCGATAAGGAGGATAATGTATATCCACGATATGCCGAAAGAAACTTTCACGGGCTTTTGCGGCCCGTGAGGTTTATTGTTTTTATTTTCTGCCATAGTCTGATTTATGTATTTCTACAACTGCCTTAATTGTCTGTCTGGCAGTTCCTTAGTCTTCGTAGGCTGTTCTTTCTGCATCAGCCCACAGATCCTCGAGTCTGTAGAATGCTCTGTACGGTGTCTGGAATACGTGTACCACGATGTCACCGTAGTCAAGGATCACCCAGAATGCGTTCTCCTTACCCTGAGTACGTACAACTTTTCTCTTGCACTTCTCAATCATTCTGTCCTCTACATTGTCTGCGATTGCAACCACTGCTGGTGTTGAATCTGCATTACATACTATGAAGTGATCTGAGATCGCTGTTCCGATCTGTCTGAGATCCAGTGATACTACATCCTGTGCCTTCTTTTCGAGCATTGCGTCTGCAATGACCTTGAGTTCTTTGTTGTTCATCAGTTAAATATTGTTAATTTTGTAAAATATCAGGTTAAATCCGGGCAAAGATAATCAAAATCCGCACCATGACAAAGAGGTATGACATTATGTGGTTCGAGAGCATCGATTCCACCAATTCAGAGGCCAAAAGACGCATTTCTGACATTGACAATTTGTCAGTACTGTCAGCTTTGTCACAGTCAGAAGGCAGAGGCCAGAAGGGCAACAAGTGGTCAAGTGTCCCGGGAGAAAACCTCACCTTCAGTATAGTCCTGAAGTTCGGAGCCGAAGTCATGGACAAGAGTCTTGTCTCATTCCAGGTAGCTGCCAAGGAACAGTTCGTTCTGACTGAAATCACTTCCCTCTCAGTCGTGGAGTTCCTCTCAAGACACGGAATCAAAGCCCAGATCAAGTGGCCGAACGACATCTATGTGGCAGACAGAAAGATCTGCGGCATCCTCATCGAGAACAGTCTTCGCGGAGAGCACATCTCATCGAGCATAATCGGTATCGGACTGAATGTCAATCAGAGAAACTTTGATGTTAACCTCCCTAACCCGACCTCAATGGCTCTGCAGACAGGTTTACAGGAAGACATAAAGGAGTGTCTTGAAGAGTTTATGGACATCTTCCAGAAGATCCTCTTTGCAGCACTCTCATCCGACCACAATCTTCGCGAATCCTACCTTTCGCACCTATGGCGACGCAACATCCCTGCACAGTACATTGACCTCAGTACCCAGCGCATCGAGCTCAGCAGCCAGCACATTGACCTCAGTGCCCACCCCTCACCAGAAGGCCAACACCCCGGCAGAGAATTCACCGGCATCATCCGCAACCTCTCCCCCATCGGTCACCTCCAGATCGAAGACACAGAAAAAGGCGAACTCAAAGAATTCGCCTTCAAAGAAATATCGTACATCCTTTAACTGTCAGTTGTTCATCACTCGCGTGATGCAACTCCTTCATCATGCAAAAGAGCTCCTGCTTGTTGGAATATGACAAACAATATATAGATGGTACTTTAAAATGACTGATTACTATCCTATCTATCTCTTCATCATCAACACGTTATAAGCCTCTCAACACATTCTTCCCAAATGCTTAAAACTGAACAAATATATGCGAATATTATTTACCTGACAAGAATAATCTCACAATAACTCTCAAAAAATTGGGAATGATATACAACTTTACACCAATACTGGTTTTAGTGATGAACTGAGTAAAGAATCGACGATATTTTCGTCCATCTCTCACAATACTGTCACGACACAGGTCACATTTTGTCGCGACGCAGGCCTGTTTACTATCGCTACAATAGCGACGCAGGT
>CANBDZ010000146.1 GCA_947367375.1 uncultured Bacteroidales bacterium
CTAGGAGACCTGGCTGGAGCATTCGGGAACTTCATCATTCAGATGGGAGCCTTCGCAGCAGCTCATATTTTCCTTATTTCATTCTTCATGAAAAGATATAAGGAGAAGGTTGAAAAGGACAGGAAACTTACCGACAAGGCAAAGGGATACACTCTGCTCATCATCCTGATGAGCATCACCATTGCCGGTTTTGCTTTTTCAGAAATCATCCCCAACGCACCCGAAGGAATCATCCGTATAGGAACAGGCATCTACACTGTACTTATCTGCACCATGCTGGTGCTCGCGCTCCTGCAAAGAAGTTCATTATACGCATTGGGAGCACTTCTCTTCGTATTTTCAGACTTCATCCTGGCCTGGAATAAATTCACAGCACCTATCGAAAACGCCGGGCTGCTGATCATCATCCCATACTACCTGGGACAGTGGCTTATATATATAAGATCAACCTCATTCCGGGTCGGACCCGAAATGAGGTTGATGAGATTCTGATAAAAGTATTTCTAGAGTTCCCAAGCGAGAGCTGAAGCTCCAAGAATAGCAGCGTCAGACTCCTTAAGCTGAGAATAGACGATCTTTACCTTGCCTCTCCACAATGGAAGGACGTTGGCATTCATAGCCTCCTCGATAGGCTCTGTAAGGAATTCCTTTGCACGTGCAAGACCGCCGAAGAGAACGATAGCCTCAGGTGAGCTGAATGCTACGAAGTCAGCGAATGAACGGCCGAGGATCTTTCCTGTGAACTCGAAGATCTTGAGAGCGAGCTTGTCACCTTCCTTAGCAGCCTCGTAAACATCCTTTGAAGCGATTGTTTCAAGACCACGGAGGAGTGATGGCTCATCTGTAAGCTCAAGCCACTCGCGTGCTGTACGTGCAACACCTGTAGCCGATGCATAAGTCTCGAGACATCCTGTCTTACCGCAGTTGCAAGTACGGCCGTTGCCGCGTACTGCTGTCACGTGACCGAGCTCACCTGCGAAACCGTCGTGTCCGTAAACCACGTTTCCGTTGATTACGATACCAGAACCTACACCTGTACCGAGGGTAATCATGATGAAGTTCTTCATTCCGCGTGCTGCACCGTAAGTCATTTCACCCACTGCTGCTGCGTTTGCGTCGTTTGTAAGAGCAACTGGAAGACCACCCATTGCCTCAGAAAGGAGCTTTGAGAACTCTACAACTTCTGATCCCCAAGAAAGGTTAACAGCATTCTCGATGTTACCGGTATAATAGTTTGCGTTAGGAGCACCTACTCCGATACCTCTTACCTTACCCTCTGTGCCTGACTCCTTGATGACCTTCTTGACAGCCTCAGCGAGCTCAGCGATGTAAGGCTCTACCTTGTCATATGTGTCTGTACGGATGACTGTCTGAGCGAGAACTGCTCCTCTTGCATCTACAACACCGATCTTGGAGGTCTGTCCTCCTACGTCAATACCTACTACAAATGTTGAATCCATATTATCTCAGTTATTATAGTTTTAGTTATCTGAATTACTTACGAACTTTTGAACCTGCGAGTGCGAACCAGCAGATGTATGCGAGACCTGCAGCTGGTACCCAGTAGCTTGTCATGTAACCTGCAGCGTCAGCGATAGCGTTCTGTACGAGTGGGAGAACTCCACCACCTACTACCATCATCATGAAGAGACCTGATGCGAGAGCTGTAAGAGCGCCGAGTCCCTCAACTGCGAGGTTGAAGATTGCACCCCACATAACTGATGTGCAGAGGCCGCAGAGTACGAGGAGGACAGCTGTAAGAGGAACCTGTACCATTCCGAAGCCTGAACCTGTGAACACTGGCATAGAAGCCTGAACCTCAGTAGAGAACATAGCTGCGATAACGAAGATGATAGCTGCACCTGAAGTCACTGCGAGCTGAGTACGGCTTGAAACCTTTCCGCTGATGAAGCTTGAAACGAAACGGCCGACGAGCATGAGGAACCAGTAAGTACCTGCCACGAAACCTGCTACTGTAGCTGCGTTTGCAGCACCGAGGGTGTCAGTGAGGTAGAAGTTAAGAGTACCAGGGATACCAACCTCAACACCTACATAAAGGAAGATAGCGATCACACCGAATACGAGGTGACGATACTTGAGGAGATCCTTGATCTTATAGTCTGCAGCAGCTGCCTGCTGTGGCTCTACGAATGGAACAAAAGTAAGAACTACGAATGTAGCTGCGAATACGCCCATTGCGATGAAGAGGACAGTGTTAACGTCAGCGATCTGAGTTCCAGCTGTAACTGTACCGATGAGGGCACCTACGAGCATTGGAGTGAGGGTACCTGTGAGTGAGTTGAAAGTACCACCGATCTGAACGAGCTGGTTACCCTTGTTTCCACCGCCACCGAGGAGGTTGAGCATAGGGTTAACTACTGTATTGAGGATACAAACTGAGAATCCGCAAACGAATGCTCCAAGGAGGTAAACGAAGAAGTTTGCTGGAAGACCTGCGAGAGTTGCACCTACACCGATCTTACCTGAAAGGAACTGGATGAGAACACCGAAGAAACCGATACCTACACCCAGGAGAGTTGACTTCTTATAACCGAATTTTGTGATGAGACGACCTGCAGGGAGACCCATGAAAAGATAAGCGAGGAAGTTCATCATGTTACCCATCATACCCCAGAAGTTTGAGCCCTCGATACCAGGAGCCTGCTTCCAGATTGTTCCGATAGGAGCAGCAAGGTTAGTTACGAATGAGATCATTCCGAAGAGGAACATCATTGTAAGGACTGCTACCCAGTTAGTTTTGTTTTTGTTCATGTTGTTTAGTTTTATTGTTAATAATTATATGATTTCGTCAAAATCGGGCCTAAGTTACAAAAAAAATCAAGACAAGACGCCATTCTGCACGATAAATTGAAAAATAGCGGGGTCCCCTCCCCAAGGAACCCCGCCGTATATAAAACGAACTTAACAAATAGACACGAAAATAATTTCTTATGTCCACAACAAAGGTAATGATTTAAAATTGCTTTCCAAATGTTTTGCAAACAATTTTAAGCAGATTTATTTTCCAGCATATAAAATTGTAAGGGCCAAAAGCCATTTACGGATATAATTAACACTACCGGACATACGCATATATCATTATCTTTGTCGGCGCAATATGGTAAAGATGCCTCGACTTCGCTCGGCATGACAGGCGGGGTGTCTCGATAAAGACAGGTACTATGAAGAACAGAATTATGTATGTATTTATTATTGCCGCTTTGTTTCTTACAGGTTGGACGGGTGCGGCACAGGAGAAGGCCATAAAGGGATTTTCCGGTGGAATGATGGTTCATGGAGGTTATCTCAGCGGAGGTGACAATCCGTTCGGAATAGAGCCGGCAGGAACCACCTTCGGAATAGGCGGTGTGGCCAAGCTCCATCTTTCCAAGCATTTCCGCACCGGATTTGAGGGATATTTCTCCACCATGGGAATTGATCAGGAGAATGCTGTGGACGGAAGCTTCAACAAAGTGTTCTGGACAGGACTCCTCGGGGACTTCTTCTGGACATTCGGAAAGTTCCATCCATATATAGGAGCT
The DNA here is from genome assembly GCA_947367375.1 of uncultured Bacteroidales bacterium. Classification (GTDB taxonomy): domain Bacteria; phylum Bacteroidota; class Bacteroidia; order Bacteroidales; family UBA932; genus Cryptobacteroides. The sequence continues at coordinate 3,543 of CANBDZ010000146.1, forward strand.
ACAGTCGGAGGCGGAATGGAGACAGCCTTCTATATGAACGGAGACAAGCACGACTGGCTTCCAGAGGCCAGCGCGGTGTATAACAAGATGCCTTTCCTGGCAGTCGATCCGTTTGTAGGACTTGAATATGCGGTCGGAGAGGCGCTCAACCTGACAGTCAAGGCTGACTGGCTGCTGGGATTCAACTCGGACGGGCTGAACAGGCCGATGGGACCGAGGGTGTATTTTGGATGTATATTTACACATTAACAAGACAGCCCGCCAGGTTTGGCGGGCTGTTCTTATATATTTACGAAGGATTAGAGTGACGCGAGGTTCATCTTGTTCACGATGTTCTTTCCTTCCGGTGTGTATGCGTACTCCATGTTCTCCTTGTACGCCTCCTCTACGCGGCCGCGAACGACCTTCATAGAGCTGTTGAGGAAGTGGTTCTGCTCTGTCCAAGGCTCTGGAAGGACGCAGACTGCAGCAGGAAGCCATCTTTCTGGGAACGCACCGTAGAGGCGGCCGCCCTTGCGATACATGTTCACCTCATCCTGGAGGAGCTCAAGCATCTTCACCTTAGCCTCTTCTGATGCAGGATCGAGTCCGAGATCCTTGGCGTAAGCCTTGAGGGCGTCCTTGTTAGGAGTGATGAGGACGATAGTGTAAGGGTCCTGGCTGTTGTGGAGGATAGCTCCGTCGATATATTTAGAGCTCTCAACGAGGTTCTCCTCGATTCCCTCCGGTGAATACTTCTCACCGTCAGCCGCGATAAGGAGAGACTTGAAACGTCCTACAACGTAGAGCATCTCAGCGTCACGCATATAACCCATGTCACCGGTGTGGAGCCATTCGTCAACAATCGTGTCAGCTGTTGACTTAGGGTTCTTCCAATAACCTGCCATCACGTTCTCACCCTTGATGCAGATCTCACCCTTCACACCGTATGGCTGCTCTACTCCGTCAGCGTCAAGGATCTTGATCTCCATAGGAGAAACAACCTTACCTGACGATCCGAAGATATGTCTCTGCGGAGAGTTTGCCGAGATGATAGGAGTTGCCTCTGAAAGACCATAACCCTGGTACATAGGAATACCGATTGCGTTGTAGTACTTCTGGAGGTCGATGTCAAGGAGGGCACCGCCACCTACGAAGAACTTCATCTTTCCACCGAGTCCCTGACGTACGCTTGAGAACACGAGCTTGTCAAAGAGCTTCACGAGAGGCCATCTGAAGATGTCCACGAACTGTGTACCCTTGTTGTAGCCTTCCTTATAATATGCAATAGCGTTGTTGAGTGCGAAATTGTAGAGCTTCTCCACTGTAGCGCCCTTCTTCTTGATAGCTGTCTCGATGCTCTTCTTGAAGTTCTTTGCAAGAGTAGGCACAGAGAGCATCACGTTAGGCTGAAGCTCCATGATACTTGGAGAGATGTTTCTGAGGGCCTCTTTTCCTGACTTTCCTGAAGGAACAGTACCGATAGAAGCACCATAAGACATCATTGTGTAGAAACCTGCAACGTGCGCGAAGCAATGGTCGAGAGGGAGGATGATGAGCATCTTGTCATTTTCCTCGATTCCGATTACAGAGTGAGCCTGCTCAACGTTGGCTGTGTAGTTTCTGTGTGTAAGGAGGATACCCTTAGGATCCGCTGTTGTTCCTGATGTGTAGCTGATGTTCGCGTAGTCATCAGGTCCGATTGATTTATATCTCTGAATGAACTGTTCCTCATTCTCCGCAAGGAACTTGTCACCCATTTCCATAATCTCACCGATGTAGATCTCGTTCTCCTGCATGTCGTCCACCTGGTCGAAGAGGATGACCTTCTCTACCATAGGGCATTCTGGAAGGATGGTTCTGATCTTAGGGAGCTGGAACTTAGATGTGATCACATACTTTGAATCAGAGTGCTTTACTCTGAACACGAGGTCATTAGCCTCACCAAGCTTGATCGAGAGAGGCACGTTTACTGCACCTGCATAGAGAACTCCGAGCTCTCCGATCACCCACATGTCACGACCCTCACTCAGGTAAGAGACCTTTTCACCCTTCTGAACTCCGAGAGCCATAAGGCCGGCAGCGATACGCTTTGCCTTCTTCAAAGTGTCTTCATATGTGGTAGACTCCCACTCGTTTGTGTCAAGATTCTTCTCCCAAAGGAAAGGATTCTGCGCGTACTTGGCAACGTACTTCTCAACGAAGTCGATAATGGTTATTCTTTCTGCCATAATTCAGGTTATTATTTTGGTTTTAGTTACTGTTGTTTCGGGAAGAGTCCGAAAAGCTCTGCGTCGATCTTGTCAACGATCTCCTGGAAGTCCTCAGGTCTGTTTTCGAACTTGATTCTGTCTACATCAAGGATAAGGAGGTTATGCTTGTAGTCCTTGATCCAGTTCTCATAACGCTCATTGAGTCCTGTGATGTAGTCGATACGGATGCTCTTTTCGTACTCACGGCCTCTCTTCTGGATCTGGCCGATGAGGTTAGGAATCGAGCTTCTGAGATATATAAGCAGGTCAGGCGGATTAACGAGGGACATCATAAGGTCGAAAAGGTCCGAATAGTTCTCGAAATCTCTTGTAGACATAAGGCCCATACCATGGAGGTTAGGAGCAAAGATTCTTGCATCCTCATAGATTGTACGGTCCTGGATAATCACCTCGTCAAGTTTAGAGATGTCTACAACATCTTTGAAGCGTTTGTTGAGGAAGTATACCTGAAGATTGAATGACCATCTTTCCATATCCTCATAGAAATCAGCGAGATATGGATTATAGTCCACTGACTCGAACTTTGGAGTCCATCCGTAATGTGCGGCAAGCATCTTTGTAAGTGTTGTTTTTCCGCTGCCGATATTACCTGCGATAGCT
>CANBDZ010000147.1 GCA_947367375.1 uncultured Bacteroidales bacterium
TTCTGATTCAGATCATTTTTGAACCATCAAAAATCTTTCAAAATGGGAATTTTCAAGAAGATAATGGATTATAAATCAGTGAGTTACAAAATTGAAAGAAGCGACAATCTTTCAATTTTGTAACTCGCTGATAATCAATAAGGGATCTTTAAGCTCTGAAAGGCAGTTTTATCCGATTATTTCCAAAAATATATCTTTGTGTTCTGCACCAGAATCTTCGATCGCCTTCTTTAGACGACTCTTTCGGATGTAGATTGAATTAGGTGAACAGTCCATAAAGTGGGAAATCATCACTACATCGAATCCGATGGAGAGATAACCGATCAGGATGTGATCCTTCTTTGTCAAATCAGGAATCTCGTTACGAAGAGTCGTGAGAATTCCATCGAGGTCATTATCCAACATTTTTTCAAGAGCGTTGCTGTCCTTGATGTCACTACGAAGTTCGTCAATGAGACGAGTAACCTCGCGATACATGATTTTATCTGCGTCAGTTCTTCCATTAGAAATCATGTAACGTTCATATAAAGCTCTCAAGGTTTCGTATTTTGATTTATACATCAGGACATACTTCTTCTGCAATGAATTATAAGAATCTTTCTGAAGTTCTCTCAATTGGCGGTTGACTTCTTCGGCATATCTGATGTATTCCTCTTTTTCACTCTCTTTCTTTTTTCTATAACGATTAACAAGCAGGACTGTTATCAATGCAGCTATAATTGACATAAAAAGAATGACGATGATAACCAACAATCTGTTTTTTGCTTTGTAATCTGAAACTTCGTATTGTGACTGATAGTAGTCACGCTGCGCAGTGGAGACTGACTGTTTCAGAACCTGTACGACTTCATTGTTATTCTGCTCTGTAAACTTCTCCAGGCACTCTAATGCTTCCCCATATCTTCTTTCGTGTTTTGCAATCAGATACATAAAGTAAAATGCTGTACCCGAAGAATCTACCTGTTTCAAGTCCTTGACTAGTCTTTGCGACTTCGTAGTTTCACCGATCCTTGATAACGAATGAGCCCACGCCCAATAGTCCTGATATGTCATATACATACCATTCTCAAATGTTGCTACTGCCTCAAATAGTGATGATGATGCGTTGAAATCCGGGTTATTACATGTCCCCATCAAAAAGGCGTAGTCGCCGTATGATTGTGCATTTCTTATGTTAATTGATGTTTGTCTGCTTAGGTAATCTTTAAAAATTACCTGAGCCTCATCTCGTCTGTCATTACTAATATATGATTGGGCAATTCTGAGCTTTGCGATATCCATGTAGTAGCTAGCTTGTATTTTAGTATATATATTCAGGGCTTCTTCCAAACAGGACAACTCTTGTACATAGTTATAATTTATATTATGTATATCCGCCTGCAGGACCTTGACGAATCCCAGATATAAGCTATCGTATTTTGTTGCTACAAGTTCCGCTTTAGAGAGTTCGATTATTGATTTGTCGTACTGTCTGTTATAGTAATACGACAATGCTAGATAATAGCGTGCCCTCGCAAGATATTTCTTCTGGCCATGCTTCTGGTAATACTTTACAGCAGTGAGGGCAAGAGAGTCATCCTTGACGTCAATGTAGTTCTTGTCCAATGCCATTGCGTGGAGAAGGGCATGATGAGCCTTGAGGCTATTGGTTTTAAGGACTGTTGAGTCAATGGATTCGATGACAGCAAGGGCGCTGTCCGGACGCTCGGCAATGTAGGACTCGACATCATTGAGCTGGTTTCGGACATCCCTTATGCCGCAACCTGTTACGAAGCAGAGCAATAGTATCGTGTGGAGTAATCTTTTCATAGAAATAACGATGATATCTTCTGCAAGATAGGTAATATTTCCTTTTATTTTATATGCATTTGCAACGAATGTAGATTCAATAGAAATTAAATACATATCCATCCCTATCGTCGCTGCTATAAATCCGCAAAATTTACTGAATGGCTGATAGGGCGATAGGTGGTTCCGTGTCTTTGGCGCGGAGCAACCTGTCTATTAGCCAGGCTTTTGCGGAGCCTATAGCAGCATGGGTTGTTCTGCGCCAATCTTTTGGCCGGCTTCCCATAAGCGACTGACTAATTTCGGGAGACGGCATTTTCATAAGTTTTAAAGTTCACCGAAGCTATTGGCTTCACCCTTGCCGTCTCCTTTTGGGCTATACAATGCTATGAGTGGTAATGTATTGCAAGAAATGCCTGCTGACATCCACAGCAGGCATTTCTTATAAGGTGTTGGTAGTTAGAGGAATGTGAGGATGGGGCATCACGGATTAACTGTAAAAGTATGTGTCCTGACATGTAGGGGAGCTAATATCCAGTCCAGATTTTCCTGGCTTTTCAAGGACTGGACCTACAAATTTTTCCTCCAATCCTTACAGAAGGGCTTTTCCAAGGACTGGAAATAGTTTCCTGAAGACTCCGGTGTTGTATTCCTCGAAACCTTCGGAGCGGTAGAGGCTGCGGGCCTGGACTCTTGAAGGGTTTGAGGTTAGGGTGATGGAGGTGGCTTTGAGGGTGTCTGAGGCGTAGGAGATGGCTTCGCGTAGTAGTGCTCTGCCGGTTCCGTGGCCGCGGTGGGATTCGTCCACGATTACGTCCTCTATCCAAAGTTTCTCTCCGGCCAGTGTGCTGCAGGATGTGAGGGTCAGCATTCCGATGATGGTGCCTTCTTCGTTTTCTGCGACGAACAGGTGGAAGTCCTCTTTTGCCAGCAGGTCTTGTAGCTGACTGTGTTCGAGGGTGACAGGTGCAGAACGGAGAGAATTCAGCAGGTGGCTGATTCTCTCCGTTGCAGCTTTGTCAACTTGTGTAAGTCTGTATACTTTTGCCATTACTCTTTAGGGAGGAAGCCCTTTTCGATGAGTTTCTCTGCGATCTGGACTGCGTTGGTTGCTGCTCCCTTGCGGAGGTTGTCAGCTACGCACCAGAAGTTGAGGCCTGACTTTACAGATGGGTCGCGGCGGATACGGCCTACGAAGACATCGTTCTTGCCCCAAGCGTAGAGAGGCATAGGGTAAACGTTGTTTGCAGGGTCGTCCTGGAGGGTTACGCCCGGAGTCTCCTCCATCATCTTGCGTACATCCTCGAGGGTGAACTCCTTCTCGAACTCAAGGTTGATGGACTCTGAGTGACCGCCCTGAACTGGGACGCGCACTGTTGTAGGAGACACTCCGATAGTGTCGTCGCCGAAGATCTTGTGAGTCTCATTGACCATCTTCATCTCCTCCTTGGTGTAGCCTGTCTCAAGGAATGAGTCGATGTGTGGGAGGATGTTCTGGTCGATAGGATGCGGGTACACTGCGTCGTATTCACCCCACTTGCCGCCTGCACGCTCTGCAGTCATCTGGTCCATGGCCTTGTAGCCGGTACCTGTAACTGACTGGTATGTAGAAACTACTACACGCTTGATTGTGTATGCCTTGTGGAGTGGCCAGAGAGGAAGGAGCATCTGGATTGTTGAGCAGTTTGGGTTTGCGATGATGTAGTCATCTGCTTCAATAACGTCTCCGTTCACCTCAGGAACCACGAGCTTCTTGGTCGGGTCCATACGCCAGTGTGAAGAGTTGTCTACCACGCGGCAGCCTACCTCTGCAAATTTCGGAGCGAGCTCGGCAGATGTGCTTCCGCCTGCTGAGAAGAGAGCAAGGTCAGGGCGTGCTGCGATAGCATCCTCTGCGCTTACTACTGTCCATTCCTTACCCTGGAATGTGATCTTGCGTCCTACCGACTTTGCTGAAGCAACCGGAAGGAGCTCTGTCACTGGGAAGTTTCTCTCAGCGAGAACTTCCAGCATTCTTGTGCCAACCAAGCCTGTGGCACCAACTACAGCTACTTTCATATTTTCTAACGTTATATCTTTTATTATTTTCAATCAACTTATCACTTTGTTCAAAGGTGGTACATAAATATGAAAATATATCTACGTTACCCTATCCCTAAATCCCTTTCCTCGAGAAAGGGACTTACTATCGCTTCGCTCAAAGTTCTTGTCGTTATATCTTTTATTATTTTCAATCAACTTGATTTGTTGTCATTTCGAGCGCCCGCAGGGCGTCGAGAAATCTTCAGAAAGATCGTCGAGGCCAGGATTTGTTGTGCTGATTAACCAGTCCTTCTTTTCTCTTCTCCATTTCTTTAATTTCTTCTCCCGTTCGATAGCCTGGTCAATGTCTGAATAAGGTTCATAGTAAACCAGTTTATCGCACCCATATTTCTGTGTGAATCCTGGGATCAGTCCACTTTTATGTTCTTGTACTCGTCTCTCTATGTCATTTGTTACACCAATATAAAGAGTGGTGTTATTGGTGTTGGACATTATGTAGACGTAGTATGTTTTGTACATATATTTAAAGATTTCTCCACTCGCTTCGCTCGGTCGAAATGACAATTATACGTCTCTCGTTCGAATCGGCTTGCCGCTTGAGCGAAAGCGAAAGAAATGACAATTATACGTCTCTCGCTGGGCGTAGAAATAACTATTTGCGCTAAAGCGCAGCGGCGAGGTCTGCTATGAGGTCGTCTACGTTTTCGATGCCGACGCTGAGGCGGAGCATATTTGGGTAGACGCCTGCTGCTACCTGCTCCTCAGGGCTGAGCTGGGAGTGGGTTGTGGATGCCGGGTGCACGATGAGTGATTTGGCATCTCCTACGCTGCCCACGTGGAGGATGAGTTCAAGGCGGGTCACGAGTGCGGCCGCTGCCTCGAAGCCTCCCTTGACACGGAATGTGAGTACGCCTCCGAAGCCATGCTTGAGGTACTTGCAGCCGAGCTCGTGGTACTGGTTGCTCTTGAGACCAGGGTAGTTCACGCTCTCCACTGCAGGGTGGTTCTCGAGGAACTCTGCTACAGCGAGGGCGTTGTCGCAGCAGCGCTCAGCTCTGAGCGACAAGGTCTCGAGTCCCTGGAGCATAAGGAAGGAGTTGAACGGTGAGGCTGCCGGGCCGATGTTGCGGAGGCCGTCCACGCGCACGCGGCCTGCAAAGGCTGCGTCTCCGAACACTTCCTTATATACAAGTCCGTGATAACTCTCTGACGGAGCTGCGAGAAGAGGGTATTTCTCAGGAGTCCAGTCGAAGTTACCTCCGTCCACAACGATTCCTCCGAGCGCCGTTCCATGTCCGCAGATCCATTTGGTCGCAGAGTGTACGGATACATTACATCCCCACTCGAACGGACGGAAGAGGTAACCTCCCATTCCGAAGGTGTTGTCCACCATCACGCAGATTCCCTTGCGACGTGCCATCTCCACAATCGGCTCATAATCAGGAATGTTGAATGCCGGATTGCCGATATTTTCCAGGAAGATAGCCTTTGTTCTGCCATCCACCAGGGCCTCCAGATCGGAAGCTTTGTCACTGGCTGCGAAACGTACTTCGATACCCATATCGCGAAGTGTGATTGCAAACATTGTGAATGTACCTCCGTAAAGGAACGGCTGGGCGACGATATTGTCCCCCGGACCGCAGATGTTGGTTATCGAAAGGAATACGGCAGATTGGCCTGATGCTGTGGAAACAGCCGCCACGCCTCCTTCGAGGGCGGCCATGCGCTTCTCGAAGACCTCGTTGGTCGTATTGGTGATGCGGGTGTATATGTTTCCCGGACGCTTGAGCTCGAAAAGCTCAGCTCCATATTCCATGCTGTCGAAAGTATAGGCTGTGCTCTGGTAGATAGGCACTGCGGTACCTTTCGAAACAGGATCGATCTCCTGTCCTGCCCTTACTTGAAGGGTCTCGAATTTATAGTTTTTGTTATTCATATCTAATGGGATTTCCCGTCTCGCCGCGCTTGCTCGAAATGACAATCGTTCTGCACGTGGCGGGCCTTATGTTACATTATTATATCATTCAATACTCCCGAAGCGGTCTGATAAGCTCCGGCTCCGGCTCCCTGCACTACCAGAGGAGAAGGGTAGAAGTCAGTCTGGATGAGCGCGGCGTTATCGGTTCCGCAAAGGCTATAGAGAGGGCTGGTCTCGTTAACGCTCTCCAAGCCGATCTTCGCCTTGTATCCGAATGCTGAAGTTTCATCTTTGACAAGTGATGCCACGAATCTCTGGCGGAGTCCCTTTGATGCTGCCTCCTGATATCTTGCAGCGAACATCTCCTCGTTTTCTGCGAGCTTAGCATAGAATGCTGCCACGTCTCCCTCGAAGAACTCCTCGCCGAGGATAGGAGAAATCTCCACATCCTTCTCGTCGATTCCGACTCCTGCCTCGCGTGAGAGGATGAGGAGCTTGCGGAGAACGTCGCGTCCGCTGAGGTCGAGTCTCGGATCCGGCTCTGTATATCCTGCATCCTGA
>CANBDZ010000148.1 GCA_947367375.1 uncultured Bacteroidales bacterium
AAGTATAGGTTTGCTATCACATGTCAGACTGCTATGGTTCGCGCGACATTAGAACTTCCAGTAAATGGTAACGGGAACAAGCCTAGTTATCTTGTCGCGCTTACCTACTTCAATGCGTTCAATCAGTGTTTCGACCATGCTACGAGTAAGGTGATCAACATGAATATACGGATCAAGCAGGTCAGTTCTCCGATCGCCTTTGCTGAGGTTGGCGTCAATTTCTTGTATTTCTTCGGTGCAGTTGTGAAGCAATACCTCATAGCGTTCCCTGTCTTCCTGAAATCCTTTTGTAAGTTCAAGGAAGTCTTTTGGAGTGATGAGGCCCATGGCTTTATCGGAGTACATTTGCTGCAAGGCTGTATTGCATTCATCAAGTCTTGCTTGATATCTCTTTTGATCAAATAGCAGCGTTCTCTTTTTAGCGGTTTGCATGGCTTCAAATTGTACCTGTCGTTCCATTTTCTGCTGGTCCAAAAGAGAATCATTTAGCTTTCTTAATTCCTTGATGACAATTTGCTCCAACTCAGCTTCCGGCAGGAAGGCACCTGGACAGGCCTCTTTAGAGATATATTTTGTCTCACACTGAAGGTAATACCGTTCATGATTCTTATGGGTTCTCAAGTTGTATCCGCAATGAGCACATACTGCCACGCCAGTAAACAGATGTACTTGTCCGGTTTGGATGTTTGCTCGATAGTGGGTGCTGATTTTCTTTTGTACTTTGGTCCATAGCTCCATATCAATGATTGGATCATGCGTACCCTCAACCCTAATCCACTGATCTTTTGGACGGGTTACGAGTTGTTTCGTTTTATAGGAAACACTGCCAATCTTGCCCTGTACAAGATTTCCTATATATACTTCATTCGAGAGAACACCCTGTACAGAGTGGTATTTCCATAGCGGACTGGCTGCACGGGTGCTGGGAGCATATCGAAACCCTTTCTTTCGTTTATACTCAGTCGGGTTAGGCACTCCCCTATCGTTTAATAAGCGAGCAATGGCTGACTTGCCGTACCCATTAGCGAATAAATGAAAGATTTCTCTGACGATTTCCGCGGCCTCTTCGTCAATGATCAGATGTCCCTTTAAGTTGGGATCCTTTTGATATCCATATGGAGCAAAAGCACCGATGTGGAATCCGTTTTCTCTCCGACTGTTCAGGACACTTCGAATGTTTTCAGACATGTCCTCAAGATACCATTCGTTTACCAGACCATTGATTTGGCGAGACTTTTTATTGCCTTTATTGTCGGTGTCTGCATTGTCAACAATACTTACAAAGCGTATACCCCAAATCGGAAAGAGGCCATGAATATACTTCTCAACCAGCTCCAGTTCACGTGTAAACCGGGACTGCGTTTTGCAGAGAATAATGTCAAATCTGTGAGCTTGTGCATCTGCTAAGAGCCTCTTGAATTCAGGCCTGTTTCGATCTGCGCCGGCGTAGTCGTCATCGCTGTAAATGTCGTAAATCTCCCAGCCTTTCTCATCTGCGTACTGCATCAGCATCGATTTTTGGTTTTGAATACTAATGCTATCATCAGTTTTGTTTGCCTTGTTCCTGTCTTCTTCGGACAGGCGGCAGTAAAGTGCTACTTTCATAGCTCCATCTCCTTTATGACGGAGCAAAGGATCATTTTGACTGAATAATGATTGTTTAGAGTATGTCATTTCCTCACCCTCAAATTGACAGAAGGATCAGACTATCTCTCTCTATGCTTACTTCTGCTGATAGTTATGAATTGAAGCCTGTTAGAAGTTCCAATGAATAATCACAGGCGTCATTTTAGATACAGGATCTTTTTTGCCTACTTCAATGAAATCAATAAGTGTGTCGACCATTTCCTTCGTGAGCGATGTACAACCGGTATACTGGGCGATTAGTGCTTTTTTATCTGAAGTCAGATTTAGCGTTCTATTGATTTCTAGAATATTCGTAGTAATTTCGGTAATTCTTGCCTCAGCTTCGTTATGATCGGTGTTTAGGCGCTGCATTTGCTCTACATATTCACTTTCGGTGATTGTACCTCTAAGTTTTTGGATGTATAGCTCCTTCATCATGCATGGCTTGGATCCTATTTTTTGCTTAAGAGCTGTTTTTTCCTCTTCCATTTCTGCCTTCATTTGCGATAGATCCGGAAAAGGTTCGATTCCTTGCTCCAGATAATCCTCATCTAAAAGCTCTCCAGATAAATGCTTTATGTGTGCCAATACGATTCGCTGAAGCTTATTAAGTGAAATATAGGCACCGATGCAGGAGTCATGGGACAATGAGTGTCGGTCGCATTTGAATCCCCTTTTGTCTCCACTCTTTACTGAGTGCAATCGATACCCGCAGTTTAAGCAGCGTAGTTTCCTCGCAAAGATACCTTCCGTTCTCGGAGCACTCCCTGTTGCCTTTTTCTCAATCAATGCCTGGACTTTGCCCCATGTTGTATGATCGATAATAGGTTCGTGTGTTCCTTTTACAACGATCCATTGTTCTTCAGGATATACAATCTTATCTTGGTTCTTATAAGAGACAACACCGGTTTTGCCCTGAACCATGTTTCCGATGTATACTTCATTGGTTAGAATGTTGGAAATGGAGAAATAGGACCAAAGACCGCTCTCGCTCTTGTTTTTGTTTCTAACCTGTCCGTGTCGTCTCTTGTATTCTGTTGGATTTGGAATTCCTCTTTCGTTGAGAGTACGTGCGATAAGTTGTTTTCCTTTTCCATCCAGGAAAAGTGTAAAGATCTCCCTTACAACCGATGCTGCCTCTGGATCTATTATCAGATGACCTCTTTCGTTTGGGTCTTTCTTATACCCGTAAGGGGCGAAAGAGCCTATGTGGTATCCTTGCTGCCGTCGACTTGTCAAGACTTCTCGGATATTGTCAGATAACTCTTCCAGAAACCACTCGTTAACGAGGGCTTTGATCTGTCTGGACTTTTTATTACCTCTGTCATCCGTATCAGCACTATCTACCAGACTGACAAAGCGTATCCCGAGCATAGGAAATAATGTATGGATGTACTTCTCAACCAGTTCCAGTTCACGAGTAAATCGGGATTGGCTCTTACAAAGAACAATGTTAAATTTTCTCGTATGAGCATCTTGAAGCAGTCGATTGAACTCGGGCCGGTTTCTATCAGCGCCGGAATAATCATCGTCACTATAGATGCTGTATATTTCCCATCCCTTATTTATTGCATATGTGATGAGCATACTTTTTTGGTTTTGGATGGATGCACTGTCGTCAGTTGCTGATGTTTTGTCCCGGTCTTCATCAGATAGTCGGCAGTATATTGCTACCTTCATGATTTTTCCTCCTTAATCGTGTGATTACGTTATGATTACACGGAATTGCACTCCAAAGTGCAACGAGGAAAATTACTGTTTAGCTTTTGCTCGTTCTGTCTGATTGATCATTTTGATCCACAGGTTGGTATATTCCTCTCTGGTGGGCATTCTACCGTTCTTAAAGACACTTTTTACATCAAAGTCAGGTTGCTTCTTATCTTCCATACGAAAACTCCTTTACATAGTTTGGTTAATGATATGCAAAAGCAGTTTCTATCTTTCTGGCTGCTTCAGTGACTGAACACCACGCGGTGTCGGTAAAAATGGGTATGAAAAAACCACCAGCCCTGCTGATCCCTCAGCCCGGGTTGGTGGTTTCTTATTTAGCCGGTCAAATCAAAATCGGATGAGGCGCCGCTTTGTGGCGGGCGTCTTTTACTCGGCTTTTTATTCAGGTCGTATTTGACCATGACTTTCATGGCCAGCTCGCTCAGTATGTAGGCCTTTATCTCCTGATCCACGATCCGCTGTTTAGAGCCATCTGGCTGGTTTACAGTACGGACTGATGCCTTTACAATCTGTGGCTCATAGTGATTGAGAATGGCTGCAAGAGCCTCTTCGTTGCCCATCTTGGCCTGGTAGATGGTTTCATAGGGAATCTTATTCGTCATTGACTCGCACCTCCAACAATTCACGCAGGCGCAACAATGCGGATTTCTTTCTACGGGCAATGGATGTTGGCGAGACACCGAGGATATTGGCAACTTCGGTGTCGTTATATCCGGCAAAATAGCTCAGCAATATGACTGCTCGCTTTTGCGGGATGATGTACTGGAGCGCTTCACCTAGATTCTTATCTCGGACTACGATAGGCTGCTCCTTTACATAGTATGTCCGACTGTAAAGAGTATAAGTATCGTGTGTCTGGATGGAATGGATATAGGCAATCATGGGATCGTCTATGTCCATCTCAACTTTCTGCTTTCTTTTGGTTTTTCGGAAAGCATCTACTGCAGCATTTCGGATTACCCTTTTGCAGAATGCATCAAAGGCATGTACGTGGTATTCCTGTAATTCGATTTCTGTCATGTCGCAACCTTCTTTCTGCTGATATTTCAGCGGGATATAACTTATTACGAATAAAATATGCTGCTTTTAACGCTTTCACCCATATTATAACAAAACTTCCTAATAAATATATGAATACGACATGAATTGATGTTCGTCAAGAGTAGATATAAAAAGGCCCCCTGTGTGTTACAGGAGGCCTTACGGTCACATATTGAATAGATTGAGATCGTCCAGCATGTCCATGATGTCCTGGCTGACCTCTTCTGCCTGCTCCTGAGGAATGCTTTCGCTGTGTGGCGGGAGTTCGATTCCGCGCAGCTTCTCCTCGATCAGCCTGCTGATATGAGCCTCCAGGGCATCTAAGGACATGGTATTGACTGTCACATGGCTCTGATCCCCATCCGTCAATTCCGGATGGTTCTCCATGTACTCCAGTAATGCTGCTATAATTACAGCGCTCTTCTTCCGGCCAAGCTTCTCCAGCAACTCCCCTGCCCGGATCTCCGAATCGGTATGGGCACGAAACTGGATGCAGTACCGGTACATACCATCTTGCTTCATGATCTGATCCTCCGGAGTTATTTGCCGGACAGATTCATCTGCATGTTGGCCATGGAGTAATAGCCAACGGCATTTGCCTTGGGATTCTCGATGAAGGTGGCGGATGCTACCATCGGAGAATTCTCCAGGTACTCACGGTACAGAATGCTTCCGCCGCCGATAAAGACAGCAGGGTTGGAACGAAGATCCACCTGCAGCTCTCTGAGCTTGTCCAGGATATCCTTAGCATGGTGTTGACCTGCTTCCCGGATGGTCTTCTTTACCTCCTCAGGAAGGATGGTTTCCTTACCGCTGAGAACTGCGCTGATATGCTCATCCTCGATCCGCATATCGTGCAGGGCGCCCACGCGGCGGATGATGTCATTGTTCATGGTGATCACACCCATTTCCAGGCTCCGGCAGAACTGAAGATCCGGCTTTCCGTTTCTAAGGAGCAGAACATCAGTAGTATAGCCACCAATATCCACCAGGAATACCCGCAGGTGCTGGTTCAGCTGGCTTTTGATTCCTGTAATGGCTGCGAATGCCTGAGGGTAGACAAAGACATTGCCCATCAGAATGGTGAAAGGCTTGTCGTTGTAGATGAAGTGGATGGATTCGGACCGCTTGAAGTACTGGGTGAACTTGTCCTTCAGGATGCTGTAATGCTCCGGAGGCAGTCCGACAGCCAGGTGTACCCGCTCAACAGCACTGGTCTTCCCTGCCAGAACCATTTCCCGGGCAATGGCAAAAAGGCTCAGAATAAAGTAGCTCTCATCTCTGGTCTTGTCTCTGCGGTAGCTCAGCCGCTTACCGGACAGCGTCCAGTAGGAGCCACCATATTCCAGGACTTCATCTGCCATGGGCGGGCGAACAGAATGCTCTGCCAGGCCTGCCATGAAGCTGTGGTGGGGCGTCTTAATGTCATAGTTTCCATGATCGATTGCGATTAACATGAGATTTCCTCCTTGTTGATTGTTCGTATGATTACACCGCGTAGGATGCTTTTTTGCAACGGTAAAACATATTATTTTCCATAAAACATATTAAAGCTGGATATAAAAAGCTCCACCAAGGACGAGCCCTGGTGGAGCTTAGATATAAATCTGTCTCTTATACACATCTCCGAGCCCA
>CANBDZ010000149.1 GCA_947367375.1 uncultured Bacteroidales bacterium
TCCTACATGCGTGGGAGGCCGTTTTTCGTAGATAGCCGTATACTTTTTGAGTATACGGCTATTTCTCTGGAACTTTGCCTCCGTAATTAAAACAGACATGATTATGAGAGGTAAAATTACACTTGTTGTCCTTGCTTTCCTGGCTCTGGCATGCAGTAAGGAAGGCCCTGGGACTGATCGCGGACTTGACTATTCTTATGGCCGCGAACTCCCGCACGAGATGATTGTGCTGGGTGACCGTCTTGACAATCCCTACACGACTGAGAACATGACAAAGGCTTTGCAGTCCTTGTATCCGACAAAGGCTGACAGGGTGGATGTGAAGACTACCCATTTATATGTCCGCTTCCTTCCCCGTACTGACAGGGATGTCGAGATGCTTGATTCTTTGAATCTGATGCTGACTGACCATCCGCTTGACTATGATATTGTCGTAGACGGTGACTGGTATCACGATCCTTCTGTTCCGGAAGGCAGTGTCACATGGCAGTATGCTGTTGTGCCTCCGGATTTCATATTTCCTGACATGGAATATGAAGTGATAGACGAATGTTATATTTCTGAAAACGATGCGGCTACGCGTGCCGATGGCATTGATTGGGAAGCGGTTGAGCGTGAGTCATATATACTTACAGGTAATGCCGATCGTATCCCTGTGGCGACCAAAGCGGATTCGAAGGTACAGCCTTCCGGCAGGATCACCGTTGAGGACGAGAACTATAGTGGAGGCAAGCCTGTCGGCGTGGCCGGGGTGCGTGTGTGCTGCAATTCCTTTGTCAAGTTTGATCAGGCCTACACCGATCGCGATGGCTACTATAAGATGGAAAAGTCGTTTTCCTCAAAGCTGCGATACCGTCTGGTCTTTGAGAATGAGAAGGGGTTTTCTATCGGCTTCAATCTTGTGCTCGTGCCTGCTTCTGTGTCGACGCTGGGAAGTGCTGAGCCGACCGGAGTGAACATGACTGTGACAAAGTCGTCTGATGTCAAGCTCTTCCGCAGATGTGCTGTGAATAATGCAGCCTACGACTATATTACCCGTTGCGCGCCACAGGATCTCGATCTCTCGCTTCCTCCATCGGATCTGCGTATCTGGATTTTCCATAAGCTGGCTGCGAGCAGTGCTGTCATGCTGCATCAGGGTGCCCTGCTAAGCCAGAAGGACATAAAGGCGTTTCTGGGGGATTATGCCAGCCTGATCACATATTTCCTTCCCGATATAACCATTGGAGCGGCCTCTGCTCCAGATTATAGGACTTTGTACTCTTCGACTGTCCATGAGTTGTCTCACGCGAGTCATTTCTCCAAGGTGGGTCTGGATTATTGGAATAAATACATCCTTTATATAGTGCAGTCCTTCCTTGAGTCCGGGGACATGACTTACGGTGACGGATCTGGTGCATCCGCAGGCTATTGCGAGATAGGCGAGATGTGGGCATATTACCTTGAGAGCAAGTTCTTCAAAGACCGTTATGGCGGAACCTTCCCGACTTTCGGTACAAGCTACTGGTTCTATCCTCAGATCTTCCGCTTCCTGAATGAGAGAGGTATGTCAGTGGCATCGATGTTCTCTGTCTTGAAGGGTGACGTGACCTCTCGTCAGGCTTTGAAGGAAGCTCTCATGACCTCATATCCAGACAAAAGGTCTATAATCGAACAGGTGTTCAGCAGATATTGATGCTATGAGAAGGTTTCGTTTGCTTTTCCTGGCCTTGGTGATGTTTGCTGCGTCATATACGGCTGATGCCCAGAAGTTTACGGTGTCTACAAATGTACTCGACTATGCCTGTCTGGGGACAATGAATGTAGAAGGATCCTATGCACTGTCCAGGCGTTGGAGTCTTTCGGCCGGCGCCAAGTACAACCCTTTCACTTTCAGGACTTCCGATCCTCAGAGGCAGTTCCAGCTGCGTCAGCTTTCCTGCAGCGCAGGCGTGCGTATATGGCCGTGGCACACTTCGTCCGGATGGTGGTTCGCCGGAAAGGCCAGGTATCAGGAATATAATGTCGGCGGCCTCACCTCGCGTGCCACAAGGGAAGGCGACCGCGTCGGGGCGGGGGTATATGCAGGATATACTCACATGCTCGGACCTCATTTCAACCTTGAGTTCGGCCTTGGAGCCTGGGCAGGTGTGGACTGGTATGATATATATTCCTGTCAGGTCTGCGGACTTACGGTGGATTCCGGAAGGGGACCGTTTGTTCTTCCTGATGATATAATGCTTGCTGTCGTCTATGTGTTCTAAGGGTTTGATGATGGTGGCTGTGGCTCTGATTGCAGTGTCATGCTCGCCATACAGGAAGATGAGGGATATACGCTCAGGCACAGTCGCGCTGTCGCTTTCCGTGCCGGACGAACCTCCGCTGGAGGAGGATGAGGATGTTGAGGTAAGCGTGGACAGCATACGCGGTACTTTGGTGGATGAACCCTTGATAATGAATGCTATAAGGGATTCTGAAACCGGAGAGATGGTGGCGACTGACGTGATTCGGGCCTCAAGCGTGACCGCACGTTTCAGGAATGTGGCTGAGAGGGCTGGCTATGTGTCTATCAGCTTCGATGTGACTGTGCCGGCTGCCTTGTCAGATTCCCGCTGGCAGCTTAAGATCCAGCCTCTGATGGCTATACAGAATGACACTGTGCCTCTGGATGCAGTCTATGTTACGGGACAGCAGTATCGTGCCGGCCAGCTTCGTGGCTATGAACGCTATCGTGCTTTTCTGGCTTCGATTATAACTGACACGACTGATTTCATACGCATACGCCAGCTGGAGATATTTCTTGAAAGGCATTATCCTCAGACCTATGCGATGAAGCGGGACTCTTCCTATGTGCCGGAGCCTATGGCTGAAAACCTTTTTGGCGTGACTCAGCGTGATGCTCTGATCCATTACACCAGGCATTTCAAATGGAGGATGAACGAGCGAAGAAAGGGACGCGTGGGGAAGATGTATGAAAGATATATAAAGGATCCTATTGTGACCGAGGGTGTACGTCTGGACACGGTCCTGACTGCCTCAGACGGCGATTTCATATATCGCTATATCCATACATTCCGCAGCCGTCCTCGGCTGAAGAAGGTGAACCTTTCCCTTGACGGGAAACTCTACGAGGAGGGACGGTGTATCCATAGCTTCCCTTTTCCTGACGAGCTGACCTTTTATATAAGCTCGCTGTCGGGACTCTTGGATGACCGGCCTAAGTACAGGATGCTGGTGCTGGAGAGGGTAGTGCGAGACAACACCAAGGCTCTGATAGACTTTCATCAGGGAAGCGCTCAGGTGGACACATCATTGGGAGATAATGCGTCGGAGCTGAGGAGAGTCCGCAGGTGTATAGATGACATTGTGGCCAGGGACGGGCTTGAACTGGATTCGCTTGTAATCGTTGCCTCCAGCTCTCCTGAAGGTACCTATGCCAACAACAGAAGACTATCTGCGGCCCGTTCGCAGGCAGTGAAGGATTACATAAGAGGTTTTGTGCCGGAGGATTGGAGAGACAGTCTTGTGGCTTCCGAACTGCCTGAGAACTGGGAGCAGCTGGAGAAGCTGGTAGCCAATGACACTGTTC
Organism: uncultured Bacteroidales bacterium; assembly: GCA_947367375.1. Lineage (GTDB taxonomy): Bacteria > Bacteroidota > Bacteroidia > Bacteroidales > UBA932 > Cryptobacteroides. Next base: position 3,569 of record CANBDZ010000149.1, read on the forward strand.
TGAATGAGAACTCCAGAAAACGGATTATGGCAGTGATTCTTGCGGATGAGGATCCGGATGTGGCAGAAGAAAGGCTTTCCCGCTTTTCAGAGTACCGTTATCTGAGAGAAAAGGTCTATCCGAAGCTTCGAAGTGTGAGCTTTGACTTTCACATGCACAGGATAGGAATGCAGAAGGACACTGTGCATACAACCGAGATCGACACTGTCTATATGTCCGGTGTGCAGGCGATAAGGGATATGGATTATAAGAAGGCGGTGTACCTGCTGCGTCCGTATGATGACTATAATGCCGCCCTGGCATATATGTCTGCCGACTATAACCATTCTGCACTTGATGTGCTCTCGAGGCTGGATGACACAGATCCTAAGGTGTGTTATCTCAAGGCTATGGTTCTTTCCCGTCTGGAGCAGCATGAGGAGGCCCGGAAATACTATAGGCTTTGCCTTGCATATGACCCGTATATGCGGCACAGGGCGAACCTTGATCCTGAAATGCACCTGCTTGTGAAGCAGGATAATAATAACTATTAAAACCAATCATTTATGAAACGTAAACTTTTTATCGCGGCTGTTGCCGCTGTGGCTTTGGCCGCTTGTGAGGAGAAGATCAATGAGCAGACTGTGTCGGCTGATGAGAAGGTGGAACTGACGATTTCTATTCCTTCAGTTGCGACAAAAGTGTCTGAGAAGAATGAACCGGGAAATCCGGATGCAGTGAATACCCTCCAGGTATTACTGTTTGATGACAATGGAGCTCTTGAGACAAGTGACGTGCAGTCAGGCACTTCCATCGTGCTTCCTTGCGTTCCTGGAAAAAAGAAGGTAGTCGCATTGGTCAATGCTCCAGACCTGTCTGAGGTGCAGTCTTACTCTCAATTGACAGGAATGACATCAAAATTGGGCGATAACACAATCGATTCAATGGTAATGGAAGGTCAGGTTGAGGTGGACATCACAACCAACATGAGCGTAACCATTCCGGTTTCACGTCTGGCAGCAAAGGTGATTCTGAGACAGGTCGTAAATAACTTTGCTCTTCCGACACACCAGCAGATGGACTTCACAATCAAGTCAATCTATCTGCTGAATGTGGCAGGTGAAAAGGCCTATCTAAGTGATGCGATGCCTGAGCTCTGGTACAATAAGATGCAGAAAATGATGGATCTGGAAGGTACAACTCCGAAATTCATCTATGATGATCTTCCATCACCGATAAGGGTGCCTTTCAATGGAACATACACTGCTGACAAGTACTTCTATTGCTACCCGAACCCTGCTGCAGAGGACACCAGCGACAAGACATGGTCAGAAAGATTCACCAGACTCGTTGTGGAAGCTACTCTGGGCGGTGAGACTGTCTATTATCCGGTCACTCTGCCGTCTGTGAGCATGAACACTGTTTATGAGATCTCCCTGAAGATCACTCGTCCGGGATCTGACTCACCGGATGTGCCTGTCAGCGGACATGTGGCGGAATTCAAGATCGAGGTTCAGGATTGGATTACCGGTGAACTGATTGAGGAAGTCATTTAATTATAGTGAAATATGAAGATGTCATCGTTCAGATTGCTTTGTTTGACAGCGTGTGTGCTGATTTTTGCCGGATGTTCTGTGAAGGAGGACAGGACAGTGTGTCCGTGCAGACTGTTCCTTGATTTCAGTGAGGTGGATCCGTCCGCCGTAAAGTCAGCTGACTTTCATCTGTCGGCATCTGACGGTTTCTTCTTCACAGGGACTCTTGAGTCCGGTTCTTTCACTGATGAAGTGGTCATTGATGTGCCCCGTACTCAGATTAAGGTGGTTTCCTGGTGTGGAGCCGGTGTATATGCAACGGATGGTGGACTGGTTATTCCATATGGAGAAGATTGCCCTCCTGTCTATATGCATGCCTCCGATGTGGAAGCCTCAGGTGAATCAGTGCGTGAGGTCGTGGTGATGAGAAAGAATCATTGCAGGATGAGGATCAATGTGATAGGTGAAGAATATGAGGTGATGAACCTGATCCTGCGTGGTAATGTCAATGGTTATGGAAGCGATGGCCAGCCGTCAATGGGAAGATTCGCGTATAAGTCCGCCCCTGACGCAAGTGGGGAGATAAGTGCGGTTCTGCCGCGTCAGGTGGACAATACGCTTGTGCTGGAAGTGGATGACGGTACCGACTTGTCCAAGAGTTTTGCAATCGGAGAATATATTGCATCGAGTGGCTACGACTGGACGGTTCCAGACCTGCATGACATAATCATAGACATTGATTTTGCCATCACACACGTGTCTCTGACCATCATGGGGTGGGACAAGGAATATAGGTATGAGATCGTGATATAAATCAAAAAATAGTTCGTATATCAAAAGATTTTTATATCTTTGTCCCACTTTTGCAAGCCCGAGTGGTGAAATGGTAGACACGCTCGTTTCAGGTGCGAGTGCTTCACGGCGTGTAGGTTCGAC
>CANBDZ010000150.1 GCA_947367375.1 uncultured Bacteroidales bacterium
CTACATGTCAGACAAGACAAGTCGTTGTGAAGTCCTTGAGAACATGATGATTACCAAGCTTTTCCTCATGCAGGCAAGGGTTGACTCGCTTGTTGTCAACAACGACATGGTGGAAAGCAACCTTGACGACTACATGGCGAATGTCATGACTTATTACGGTGGCGAGGAAGGCGTGGTGAAGCAGTTCGGCAAGCCGATGTACAAGCTTCGTCAGGAACTTCGTGACGACCTGGTGGACAAGACACTTGCCCAGCAGATGCAGGGTGAGGTTGCAAGAAAGATTCCGGAACTGACTCCATATGATGTCCAGAAATATATCGATGCGACTGATCCGGACGATCTTCCGCTCGTGCCTCAGATGTACCAGCTCAGCCAGATCTGCATCTATCCGGACCGTGAGGCAGCGAACCTTGCTGTAAAGGAGCGCCTTCTTGCGATCCGTGAGCGTATCATCAACGGTGAGAAGTTCTCGACTCTGGCTCGTATCTACTCACAGGACCCAGGTAGCGCAAGAAAGGGCGGTGAGCTTGGAATGGCTTCCAAGGACATCTTCTGGCCTGTTTTCTCTGATGCGGCTATGTCGCTTAAGCCAGGCGTTGTGTCTCAGATCGTTGAGACACCGGACGGCTTCCACCTCATCGAAGTCCTCGAGAAGAAAGGAAATATGTTCAATGCACGCCACATCCTCCTCAAGCCTGAGTACACTACTGAGGACATGGAGAAAGGTTTCCACGTACTTGACAGCCTTAAGACAGAGCTTGCAAATGAGGCTGTGACTTTTGAACTTGCTGCACGCTTCTATTCTGAGGATCTTGCAACAAGAACAAACGGCGGCCAGATGGCTGACCCGAATTCAGGCTCTTCATATTTCGAAATCGACCAGCTCAAGCCTCAGGACTATGCTGCGATCAAGAACCTCAAGGAAGGTGAGATCTCAGAGCCGTTCTCTTCACTTGACAACGAGGGAAGAAATGGTAACACAGTCTATAAGATCATCAGAGTTGACAAGATCATTCCTGCACACCCGGCATCTTTCTCTAAGGACTACACACTCCTTCTCGGCTATGCTAAGAACGATCTCCAGATGAAGGCTATCAACGATTTCATTGATTCAAAGATCAAGTCTACATACATCATCATAGACCCTCTCTTCAAAGACTGCTCATTTGAGCGTGACGGCTGGGAGGAAAAGTTCCGTAACTAAGATCTTTTCTGTTCCGCCCTATGTCTTTTTTCAGGAAGTTGATACTTTCAGCAGTCGCTTTGACCGCCTGCCTGTCCCTCTCTGCCCAGAACAAGAAATCTGAAGAGAAGGACAGTCTTGTTGTGTTGCTCAGCTCAAAATCCGCCCAGATGGTGGACATCGAGGGAGCGCGCTACAGGAAGGTTGTAGGTCCGGCACGTTTCCTTCACAACAACACTTATCTCATCTGCGACACAGCCTTGTGGAATGTCGAGACAAAGATCATCGATGCATGGGGTAATGTAAGCGTGCTTCAGGAAGAGACAGTGCTGACAAGTGAAAACCTCAAGTACTTGATAGATGAGGATCTTGTCCAGTTCAGAGGAGCAGTGGTCCAGCTTACGGATAAGGATCACAACACTTTGAGAACCAGACACCTGGACTATAATACCAAAGACTCGGTAGCCGTCTTTACTAACGGCGGTGCAATGCGTGACAAGGATGGTCAGATCATCGAGAGCCGCACAGGTACCTACGATTCCAAGATAAACACATTTACATTCACTCATGAGGTGAATATGTTCACCGACTCTGTCTTCGTGAAGACAAGGGAGCTGGTGTACGAATCAGATCTCGATCTTGCCACTTTCGGAAGTTCTACAGATGTCTGGAAGGATGACAATATGCTTTCTTCCAACAAAGGATGGTATGACAGAGGACGTGAGCTTTTCTTCTTCGAGGACAAGGTTCATGTGATGTCTGAGGACCAGGAGGCATGGTGCGACACACTCTTCTTCCACCGTGCGACTTCTGACATCGAAATGCTTGGAAACACGCAGATCACTGACACGACACGAAATGTATTTGCTCTTGCCGGAAGGGTAGAATATATCGACACCTTATCTAAGGTCACCCTCACCCGTAAGCCTGCCGTCATTTCTCAGACAGAGGATCAGGCTGGTGTGGTTGATACAGTGTATCTTGGAGCTGACAAGCTTGTGTACTACACACAGATGAAGTTTGAAATCAGCGAGGCAGTGACAGCAACTGCTGACAAGAGATTGAAGTCACTTGAGGTGGATCCGGTAGGTGAGTTCAGAAGAAAAGCTGCAGAACAGGCTGCAAAGGCAGCGGAGGAAGCAGCTAAGAATGACCCTAATTATCGTCCTAAGACAGCCAAACCAAAAGGTAATGCTGCACCTCCTGATTCAACAGGAAGAAATCAGAGGCCGGGAAGACCGCAGAGACCTGCAATGCCTGCACCTGCAATGCCGGAATTGCCTGCTCTCCGAGACACAGCGGCTGTATCGGATTCTACAACTGTACCTGGTTCTACAGCTGTGTCAGATTCAACATCTGTAGCTGACAGCCTTGCAATGGCACCGAAGGATTCGACCCGTATAGGATTCCTGGAGGCAGTAGGAAAGGTGAAGATATATAAGAAGGATATCCAGGTGGCTTGTGACTCGCTTCTTTATTGCGACCTTGACTCACTTGCGCGTCTGTATAAAGAGCCGCTTATCTGGCAGGAAATTACCAGACAGTACTCTGCTGACAGTGTAACCCTCATGATAAAGGATGGCAAGATGCAGAAGGCGAGTCTGATGTCAAATGCATTCATCGTCATCAAGGAAGATGAAAAGAGCTTTGACCAGATCAAGGGAACTGAGATGCTCGCATATTTCGGAGAAGAAGGCGAACTTGTACGTTTCGATGTGCTTGGTGGAGCGTCCGCACTCTTCTATCTTGAGGAGAACGGAGTGCTTGCAACAGTGAACAAACCTGAGTCAAAGATGCTTTCTGCCGTTCTGAAGAATGGTGAGATCCAGAGGATATATTATTTTGAGGAGGCTAAGAATGACGGCTATCCTGTTGTGCAGATGACGGCAGATGACAAGCAGTTGAAAGGATTCAACTGGCTTCCAGAAAGACGTCCGGCAGACAGAAAGGCAGTGACACCTCTGTCCCTCCGTCCAAGCGAAAGACTTAAATATGCGGCACATCCTCGTGCCAAGTACAAGCAGACAGACATATATTTCCCTGGATATATGAACGATGTCTATCGCCAGATAGAAGTGCGCGATTCTTTGAGAAGAGTCCGTGAGCACGAAAGACAGATTGCCGAAAGAGAAGCAGCAGAGAAGGCACGCCTTGACAGTCTTGCAATGACAGACTCTCTGTCAAACATCACTTCTCTTCCAGATTCTTTAAGTGCAGGACCAGAACGCTTACCTGTTTCTGATTCGCTGTCTGTAGGTCGAGATTCTTTATCAGCACGCAGAGACTCCCTCATGGCTCGCAAGGACTCTCTTGCTCTGTCTGATTCCCTCTCCATACCGGATTCACTTGCTGTGGCAGACTCTGTAATTGTTAACGAGCCGACCAAGGAGGAACTTAAGGCTGCAGCCAAGGCAGAAAAGGCCAGAATAAAGGCTGAGAAGAAGGCTGTGCGTGAGCTGAAACGTCAGGAAAGGCAGGCAGCCAAGGAAGCCCGTTGGGCAGAACTCGACAAGAGGGATGCTGAAAAAGCGGCAGCCAAAGAGGCCAAACTTAAGGCCAAGGAACGCGAACGCAAACGCAAAGCCCTCGAAGACGCAGCTCGCCAGGCCGAAAAAGACGCCCAAACCCTCGAAAAATACAGAAGAAAATTCGAAGAGCAGAAAGCCAAGGAAGCCGCCAAAGCAGCCAGCGGCAAATCTTCGAAAAAATAAAACAAGCATCCACGAAGTACATAGGCACTTCGTGGATGTTTTGGTAAGGAAGGCAGAAAGCCATATTAATGATTTTCTATATCTTAGTACATATAATGTTCTATACTATGAATAAAGTGTTTTGTAGAATCGTATTTCTTTTTTGTGGGCTCGTTTCCCTGATTTCGTGTGGGGTGTCAGAAGTCAGAGATAAACTGAATGATGTGGAATCGTATATAATGGAGCGCCCAGACAGCGCTTTGGCAGTGCTGGATTCTATGGATCGTGCCATTCTTAGTACAGACCGCTTGAAGGCTCATCATTCTCTTTTGCTCGCGATGGCTCTGGATAAGAACTATATAGATGTGAGTGATGACTCTCTGGCAAGAGTGGCACTTGACTACTATTCCCGTAAAGGTCCTGCGAAATATGAAGCCCGTGCACAGTATTATCTGGCGCTGTCATATTATTATGCAGGTGATTTGAGTAGGGCTATTCTGGAAACAACTAAAGCAGAGGCCCTGGCTGAGGAAAGTGATAGTCTCTATTTAGGCTTCTCTAAAGTTCTTTATGCGGATATATACACAAAGACCCATAATGATGTTGAAGAGTTAAAATCACTGAAGGAAGCTGTCGAGATATATAATGCTATAAATTCAGATTATTACTTGGTGATTGCAGAGTTAAGATTAGCCCAAGCCTTATTGAATCAAAAGAGTTATTTAGAAGGAGAATCGATTTTAAAAAGATTGATTTATGCTAATCAGATCAATGAAAATATAAGACTATCTTCCATCGTGACCTATGCTTTTCTGAAAGCTACCCAAAATAATCCAGATTATAAAATAGCGTCAGAATGCTATGATGAAATCTATCATCAATATGGTGGGCGATTTATGAAGATTAAAGATTATTGGGCTTATGCTTATGCTTTAGGGCAGATTGGCAGATATGAGGAATCAGAATCTATTATTTCTCAGTTGTCTCAAATAGATTCTTCAGCCACGGCATTCTATTGGCTTTATAGAATAGAGAAAGGATATGGAAATTATTCAGAGGCGTTGACGAAGCTTGAAAATTCAGTAACTCAGAATAATACAGAAGTTACAGACGCCTTGAAGCAGTCACTAGCTAGTACCCAAAGAGAATACTATGAGTCCCAATATCGTGAAGCCTCGTTGCATATCAGGGTAAAGAATCAGATGATAGTCCTTGTTGTGTCTTTTGCAGTCGTTATTCTATTGTTGATCCTGCATTTTGTTCATAGACGAATCTCAAGTCAACAAGCTGAAAAGGAAAAACTTATGGAGTACGTCGATGAAATCAAGCGCCAGCTTGTTCAGGCCAAAGAGGAGAATTATCCTTTACTGAAGAAACGCTTCATAGATCTGTATAAATCTCGTTTTGATACAATCGGAATGCTGTGCGACCAGTACCTTCAGAACAAAGACAGGTCAGATGTCGAGAAGGTGATGTATCAGAAGATGCTTCTGATGATAGAGGAAATCCGTAACGACAAGGTCAGAAAAGTAAAGTTTGAATCTTTGCTGAATTCAGAATTGGACGGAATCATCCAGAACTTCCGCACAGAAATGCCGAAATCAAAAGAATGGGAAGTAACGATGTTCAGCTATCTGGTAGCAGGTTTCGACGCAACGACTATTTCCAGACTGATGGATATGCCTTTAAATAATGTCTATGCCTACAAAAGACGCCTCAAACTCAAGATCGAAGAGAAAAAACCTGAACATTCCTCTCAATTCCTCGAAATGATAATCCACTGATACATACCGATTTATAAAAAGTGTAAGATTTAATTTTCTTACACTTTTTTATTTCCTTGATTACCAGTACAATACGATAACACTTTCGGTAATTTTGTAAGTTTTTAACACCCCAAAAATTAACCAACAACACCGATACCTCCATATCTTTACGGCGTTTTAAACTTACTTATCATGAGAAAAATTCTATTATTAATGGCGATGTCACTGATTGATGAATCAGGGGAACTCACAGATACACAGCAGGTGCTTAAGTTGATTTATCGAGATAATCAGTAAGTTGCCGGTGCAACCTTTGTTGGAAATTTACATCTATATTCAGGATTAATTATAAAACTTAGTATTATGAAAAGAATGTT
>CANBDZ010000151.1 GCA_947367375.1 uncultured Bacteroidales bacterium
CCAGGCATATCCTGTAATCCTTTCTTGGACTGACGTCCTTCTCACTGCTGCCGGAGTGGCTGCCATCGGCTATCTCATAGCCCTTCTGCCTGTGGCTGCGATGAAGAGGAAGTCTTGATTTATTCCGCTTTCTTGAGCGTTACCTCTGTCTCTCCGACAAATTTTCCATAGTTCCAGGATTCGAGACTCTGCTCGACCTGTTCCATCTTCACCTTTACAGTCTTTGTCTCGAAGAGGCCTCCGTTCAGTTCTTCATCCAGATCCTTGAACTTCAAGGTCATCTCCTCTCGTGGGAACATAGTACCTTCAATAAGGAATCTTCCGTCCGTTCCCGTGTACAAGGTGTCAGGGCTTAGAAGGGTGTCATCATAGATGACCGCGATTCCGTTAAGCGGAGTGCCCTGTTCGTCTGCAACGATTCCCTTGATCTCAAATTCAGCGTGCGGCGTACCAAACTCTCCCATCATTTCCGCCGAGCAGGCTGAAATGGCTGCGAGGGCTGCTGCCGATGCCAAAAATGTCAATGTAGATCTTTTCATATATTCTTTCTAAGCGCAGTTAAGATGCACCCGTATCGGGAAAGGTTGCAGATTTCGGGATTATTTTGTCTTTATATATTCGTGGATTGCTGCAGCAGCCTTTCTACCTGCGCCCATTGCGAGGATGACGGTAGCTGCACCTGTTACGGCGTCGCCTCCGGCGAACACGCCTTCACGAGTAGTCGCTCCATTCTCATCTGCTACGAGACAGCCGCGACGGTTAACATCGAGTCCGCCTGTTGTCTTTGCGATGAGCGGGTTAGGAGATGTTCCGAGCGACATGATCACTGTCTCTGTCTCGATCTCGAACTCCGAACCTGGCACTGCCACAGGGCTTCTGCGGCCGCTTTCATCCGGCTCGCCGAGCTCCATTCTGATGCACTTGATCGCACGTACCCAGCCTTTCTCATCTGCAAGGATCTCAACCGGGTTAGTGAGCATTGCGAAGTTGATTCCCTCCTCTTTTGCGTGGTGAACCTCCTCACGACGTGCAGGGAGCTCAGTCTCTGTACGACGATAGACGATGGTTGTTTCAGCACCAAGACGAAGGGCTGTACGGGCAGCGTCCATTGCCACGTTTCCTCCTCCGACTACCACTACCTTCTGTCCTGCGTGGATAGGGGTCATGTAGTCGTCGCGGTAAGCCTTCATAAGGTTGTTGCGGGTAAGGAACTCGTTTGCAGAGAACACTCCGTTGTAGTTCTCGCCAGGGATGCCCATGAACTTAGGAAGACCTGCTCCTGAGCCGATGAACACAGCTGCAAATCCTTCCTCATCCAGAAGGCTGTCCACTGTGATTGTACGTCCTGCGATCACATTTGTCTCTATCTTTACTCCGAGAGCCTTCACTGACTCAATCTCCGGAGCCACCACCTTGTCCTTTGGAAGACGGAACTCTGGAATACCGTACTCAAGCACTCCGCCCGGACGGTGAAGAGCCTCGAAGATAGTCACTTCATAGCCGAGCTTTGCAAGGTCAGATGCACATGCAAGGCCTGCAGGGCCGCTTCCGATGACTGCTACCTTGTGGCCGTTTGCCGGCTCGATCTGCGGCTTCACTCCGCCGTTTTCACGGCTCCAGTCAGCCACGAATCTCTCGAGCTTGCCGATAGCCACCGGCTCGCCCTTGACACCGAGGATACAGCTTCCCTCACACTGAGTCTCCTGCGGGCAAACTCGTCCGCAGACTGCAGGGAGTGATGAATCCTTTGCGATGATCTCAGCAGCTGCTGTGAAGTTTCCTTCTGCTACGTGAGCGATGAAGTTAGGAATGCTGATGCTTACAGGACATGCTGCAACGCAACGTGGGTTCTTGCAGTGGAGGCAACGGGTTGCCTCAAGCATAGCCTCCTGCTCGTTGTAGCCGTAGCACACCTCTTCGAAATTGGTGGCGCGTACCTTAGGATCCTGCTCCCTTACCGGTACTCTTGGAATCTTGTTTGCCATTATCTGCCCCTCCCTATTCTGCATTTGTGATGCTCGTTGGCATCCATCTCTTCTTTCTTGTACATTGTCTGACGACGCATTGCCTCATCGAAGTCCACGTCGTAACCGTTGAACTCAGGACCCTCTACGCAAGCGAAACGGGTCTTGCCTGCAACAGTCACACGGCAGGCTCCGCACATTCCTGTACCGTCCACCATAAGGGTGTTAAGGCTGACGATGATAGGAAGCTCGAGCTTCTTCGCTGTGAGTGTAGCGAACTTCATCATGATCATAGGTCCGATGGCTACTGCCTGAGTGTACTTCTTTCCTTCCTCAAGGATGAGCTTCTCGAGTCTTGCTGTCACAAGGCCCTTGAATCCCACCGATCCGTCGTCGGTGCAGAGGTAGAGGTTGTCGCAGACAGCCTCCATCTCCTTTACATATATCATCAGATCAGCTGTCTTTGCGCCGATGATAACATCGACTGTCACTCCCCTTTCGTGGAGCCACTTCACCTGTGGATATACCGGCGCTGTGCCGACACCACCAGCGATGAAGACATATCTCTGAGCCTTGAGTTCCTCAGGAGACATCTCGATGAACTCAGAAGGAATGCCCAATGGGCCGACTACGTCAGCGAAGCTCTCGCCTTCCTCGTATGAAATGATCTCTGACGAAGAGGCTCCGATCTGCTGTGTTACGATTGTGATTGTGCCGGCTTCCTTATCATAGTCACTGATGGTCAAAGGGATACGCTCACCCTTCTCATCAGCGCGGACAATAAGGAACTGTCCCGGATTTGCTGCCTTTGCGAGGCGTGGAGCCTCGACATTCATCCTACATATTGTAGGAGTCAGCATCTCTTTTGAAACGATCTTGTACATTATCGGTTAGTTCAAAAGTTGGTTATAAGAATCTTGGGATATATTAATGCTTGTGGTTGTGACCGTGGTCGTGGCCTTCGTGGCTGTGACCATGATCGTGGTTGTGGCCCTCATGATTGTGGCCCTCGTGGCTGTGGTCGTGACCGCAGTCGCATGCTGCTGCCACCTCATAACCGAGCTTCTTCATTGCAGCTGCAAGAGTCTCCTCAGATGTCTTTGAAGGATCGTACTTCACGTAAACAGTACCCTCCTCAAGAGAAACCTTGAGGTCTTTAACTCCCTTCTCGAATGCGAGGTTCTCGTTTACTTTCTCCACGCAGTTCTCGCAGTGAAGGTTTACAGTCCAGGTCACTTCCTTGAGCTCCTTAGACTTCTTGTTCTTCTTCTGATCTGCTGCTGAATCTGCTGCGAATGCTGATGAAACCGCAATTGAAGCGGCGATTACGAATGCTAAAATCTTTTTCATATCTGTAAGTTTATATTTTTCTGTTTAGGATTATGCTGTCTTGTGGTCCCGGGTTATGCCTTCTTCCAGAGAGTGAATCTGAAGCCGGCGTGGCACTTGAAGCCCATGAGCGGTCCCCAGATTGCGCTCGCGTCGAACTGCGGCGCGCTCGGGTTGTTTGCGCTGATGATAGGGCTAGGCTGTGTGAAGTTGGTGAGGTTCTCAGCTCCAACATACACATCCACACCCTTGAATCGTCTTGTCACCTGAGCGAAGAGCATAGGGTACACAGGAGTGCGGCCGTTCTTGTAGAGGAGGTTGCCATCGGCATCCTTCATATCCTCCATAAAGTTGTACACTCTGCACGAGCCGTTGAGTGACGCTGTGAAGTCGAAGATCCACCTGTTGAGTCTTGCTGCGTACTGGAGGTTCACGACTCCCTTGAAGCGGCTTGTCATCGGCTTCTCCACGAGGCCCTTGCCGTCGAGCTCTATCTTCGCGTCAGTGTAACGAGCTGTAACTGTCACATTGAATCTCTCGAAAGGATCCACGCTGAAGTCGAGCTGGTAGTTATCAGTGTAAGAACGTCTTCCGTCAAGAGCGTAGAAGTCGATTGCGTTATGAGTGCGCTCGTAGTCTACTACCATCTGCTGAGTGAAGACTGTCTTGAAGTAGTCGAAGCTGATGTAAGTGTTTGACGATGCTCCGAATGGGAGGTAGTAAGTGAGGTTTCCACCGAAAGTCCACGCATCCTCGAGGAGGTGCTCGTTGTAAGCTCCATTGAACACCTTACCGGTAGAGAACACTCCGATGTTGTCGATCAGTGGAGTAGAGTACCTGATTCCGCGTCCTCCGTTAGCTCTGATGACTACAGATTCGTTTGGAGCGTACTTCAATGTCGCTCTTGGAGAGAAACGTCCTGCCACCTTGCCGTCGTTCTGCTGGTAGAAGTCCTGTCTCAGACCGAGGATGGCAGTGAACTCTTCATTCGGCTTGAATGTGTACTCTCCGAAAAGTCCGCCGTTCATAAGGTCTGTGATTCCTTTGTTAGCTGCTGTGTTCTCGCCATTGGCAGTCCACACTGTACGGCTGAAGTTCTCGTTGTAGCGGTCAAATGTTCCGCTGAAGCCGAGAGTGTACTGATGAACCTCATTTGTCTGGTTCTGATAGATGAAGTTCATGAAAGCCGAATGCTGGTCAGCGAGATAGCTTGTAGCTCCGAAGTACGAACCAAGGTCCTGGTAGTTGTAGTCAGCTATGAAGCCGATAGAGTGGCTCTGGTCCTCGCTGAGCGGAACGCCAAGTTTGAAGTAGCCGTTTATAGAACGGTTGGTGATGTCCGAACCCCAAGGCTGCTCTGAACGAAGAGCGTAAGTGTCCTTATCATAGAAGAGCTCTTTTCCGTCCTTGTGAAGCATCTGGCCTCCGAGTCTGTTATCCTGGAGCGCTCTCACTCCGAAACGGATCTGGAGTCCGCTCGGCGCATAGTAAAGCCAACGGTTGGCGAAGTTCAGCTGGAGCATCTTAGGATCGTCCATGAAGGAGTCACCGTTCATGTCGTGTGTATCGTAGTTTCCAGACACATGTCCGAGGAGGACTGTGCTCCAGTCTTCGTTGAGCTGGAGTGAAGAAGCCACGTTGAAGTCAATCTTTGAGTCGCTCATTATTGCCGCATTAAGGAAAAGTGGTTTTTCATCTGTCGGCTTGCGATGTTCCATATTGATCTGACCTGTCATTGACTCCACACCGTTGATCACAGAGCCTGAACCCTTTGCGATCTGGATGCTGTTAAGCCACTGGCCAGGGACATAAGAAAGTCCGAACGGTGCTGATAGACCGCGCATTACAGGGCGGTTCTCATCGAGCATCTGGGTGTAGACTCCCGAGAGGCCGAGGAGGCGGATCTGACGGGCGCCTGTGACCGCGTCTGAGAAGCCGACTGTCACGCTCGCCGAGTTCTCGAAGCTCTCAGCAAGGTTGCAGCAAGCCATCTTGCAAAGACCGGCAGCAGAAATCACTTCTGTCCTGATCTCCTTACCCTTCATAAGGTAAGTACCCTCCTGACGCGACACAAACACGGCCGCATCAAGGCTGTCAGCCCTCTCACTGTAGATACCTGTAGTGTCAACCACAGTTCCGTTTGCACCCTGAACCTGTGCATTCACAACATTGGTCAGAGAGAAGAAAGCTGCAATTAAAATAAGTGTTCTTTTCATCAAAACAAAGTTTTTCATTGTAACCCGCAAATATAAGATTTTTTACGCAATTTTCAAACACTCAACCCCTTACTCCCCACAACGCCTCCCACCTCTCACAACAGTCAGAATCAGGCACCGTCATGAGACCCAGCATGCCTCACAAGCACCCACAACGCCTCCCACCTCTCACAACGGTCAGAATCAGACACCGTCATGAGACCCAGCATGCAGCACAAGCACCCACAACGTCCCCCACCTCTCACAACAGTCAGAATAAGACACCGTCATGAGACCCAGCATGCAGCACAAGCACCCACAACGTCCCCCACCTCTCACAACGGTCAGAATCAGACACCGTCATGAGACCCAGCATGCAGCACAAGCACCCACAACGTCCCCACCTCTCACAACAGTCAGAATCAGACACCATCATGAGACCCAGCATGCAGCACAAGCACCCACAACGTCCCCCACCTCTCACAACGGTCAGAATCAGACACCGTCAT
>CANBDZ010000152.1 GCA_947367375.1 uncultured Bacteroidales bacterium
AGAGGTCTGCACTGCGCAGACCTCTTTTTTTTGCCTATTATTCCCAAATCCGAGAAAAAAATCCTATATTTACATTGTTAAACCTTAAACTTCATAAATTATGAAAAAGTATTTTGTTTTGATAATCAGCATATTGCTGCTTTCTCTTTCTATTAAGGCTGAGGAGCGTCCCATTACATTTGACAGACTCCCAGTGCAGGCTCGTGCATTTATAAATAATCATTATATAGTTTCTGAAGTAATGAGTGTCCTTAAGGATGAGAGTCTCATCAGGCCAGACTACAAAGTGTACATTGCCCATGGTGTAAGTATTGAGTTTGACTATAACGGTTCACTTGAGAAGATTACTTCGAGAGAGACCCCGATACCTTCTGATGTGATTCCAACTCAGATAAAGGACTATGTAGCCCGCCATTATCCGGATGCGACTTTTGTAGAGTACGAGGTGGATGATAAGCATTACGAGGTGAAACTGTCAAACCGCGTAGAGCTCAGCTTCAACAGGAGGTTTCATGTGATTGAGGTGGATTATTAATATATGTGTAAATGAATTTATTATGAAAAAGATAATGATTGCGCTGGCCATCGTGGCAGCATTATTTACAACAATATCGTGCGACAAGTATGATGACGGCCGTCCGTCAAAGCACATCAGACAACTGTTCGCTGAGATGTATCCGTCTGCTAAAGATGTCGAGTGGGAGGTTGAAAATGGGTATTGGAAAGTGTCTTTTGAGACAGGAACCGGTACTTCCCGTGTGGACTCTGAAGCTTGGTATAACGACAGGGGAGAATGGGTGAGGACAGAGACCGAGAGTTATCCTTCTTCACTGCCGGATGATATCAAGACTATACTGAACAGCTCAGAGTATGCTTCTGCAATGATCGATGACGTGAAGTTTGTGCAGACTCCATCTGAGGAATACTATCAGTTCGAGCTGTCTGTAGCAGGAGCTTCCATCTATGTCAACGTCTACAGTGACGGAAGGATCATCCCAGCTAAATTCGAGTGGTAAAGATTATTTGTGATAGTGTGAAAAGAGTGCTAAATTTGTTGAAGAATTTAGCACTCTGTTTTTTATGAAAAAGTACATCCTTACAGCGGCGGCAGCCGTTCTTTTTTCCGGTCTTGTCTCAGCTCAGCAGACCGCGGGTCCAGTTGAAGGTGGAATCTCACCGGAAATGCTTGCACGCATCAGTGCTTCATATGAGGATAATGCCTATGACAAGGCTATAAGCAACGCCCTCGCAGGTGTGAACATCGCTACTCTGGCGGTAAATGCAGATAATGCGGCAATGATCGACACCCATTTCTCTGACAGGGTGAAGACAAAAGGCATCACTGACCAGCAGTCATCAGGAAGATGCTGGCTGTTTACCGGTCTGAATGTCTTGAGAGCCAAGATGATAGATAAGTATGGTCTTCCTGGTATGGAGTTCTCGCAGAGCTACCTCTTCTTCTATGACCAGCTCGAAAAGGCGAACCTTTTCCTCCAGGGTGTCATCGACACAAAGGAACTTCCGTTCGATGACAGAAAGGTAGACTGGCTCTTCTCAAATCCGTTGAGCGATGGCGGACAGTTCACAGGAGTGTCAAACCTCATCACAAAGTACGGTCTCGTTCCTGCGGAGGTAATGCCCGAGACATACCAGGCAAACAACACATCTCAGATGGCAACCCTCCTCAAACTCAAGCTCCGCGAGGATGGTCTCGACCTGAGAGAAGCTTATATGGCAGGATACGAGAAATCAAAGAAGCTTCCTAAGAAGGATGCAGCCAAGGCAATGGCAAAGCTCGACGCCCAGCTTCAGGAGATGAAGGTGGCTCAGCTTTCGGAAATATACCGTATGCTCGCCCTCTGCCTCGGTGAGCCGGTACAGGAGTTCGAGTGGACACGCTGCGACAAGGACAACAAGATCGTGGACACAAGAAAGTACACTCCTAAGTCGTTCTATGAGGAATATATAGGTGAAGACCTCGAGAACAACTACATCATGATAATGAACGATCCTTGCCGTGAGTACGGAAAGGTGTACGAGATCGACTATGACAGACATGTCTATGACGGACATAACTGGTTATATATCAACCTTCCGGTTGAACGTATTAAGGAGATGGCCATCGCCTCCATAAAGGACAATGTGGCTATGTACTTCTCTTGCGACGTGGGCAAGTTCTACAGCAGCAAGAAGGGCGTTCTTGACCTTGCAAACTTTGACTACGAGTCATTGATGGGTGTTTCATTCGGAATGGACAAGAAGGAGAGAGTTCAGACTCACGCCAGCGGTTCATCACATGCAATGACCCTCATCGCTGTGGACATCGTGGACGGAAAGCCGGTCAAGTGGATGGTGGAGAACAGCTGGGGACCTGCATCAGGCTACAAGGGCTGCCTCATCATGACAGACGAGTGGTTTGACGAATATATGTTCCGTCTCGTGGTAGAGAAGAGGTACGTACCTGCAGATGTCCTTGAGATGCTGAACCAGACTCCGGTACAGCTTCCGGCATGGGATCCTATGTTTGCATCAGAGGAATAACCTTACTATATTTGCATCTTCTAACAGATAATATACAGATCAATGGCACAGAAACCATCAATCCCAAAGGGTACAAGAGATTTCGGACCTGCAGAGATGGCAGGACGCAATTATATATTTGATACAATCAGATCCGTATTCAAGACTTACGGCTATGCCCCTATCGAGACGCCTTCGATGGAGAACCTCAGCACCCTCCTCGGCAAGTACGGTGAGGAAGGCGACAAGCTCCTGTTCAGAATCCTGAATTCAGGAGACGCATTTTCAAAGATAAACTACGATGAGTATCGCGTAGAGGGCACTGAGAACGGCTACAACAGCAAGGCTCTTTCACTCAAGGTGTGCGAGAAGGGTCTCCGTTACGACCTCACTGTGCCGTTTGCACGTTTCGTGGTGCAGCATCAGAACGAGATCTCCTTCCCTTTCAAGAGATTCCAGATCCAGCCTGTATGGCGTGCTGACCGTCCTCAGAAGGGTAGATACAGAGAGTTCTATCAGTGCGACGTGGATGTGATCGGTTCTACATCACAGCTCAACGAGCTTGAACTCGTGCAGATCGTTGACAGAGTGTTCACCCTCTTCGATGTAAATGTATGCATCAAGATCAACAACCGTAAGGTCCTCACAGGTATGGCTGAGATCTGCGGTTTCCCAGACAAGGTGGTTGACATCACAGTGGCTATCGACAAGATCGACAAGATCGGTCTCGAGGCAGTGGAGGCTGAGATGGCAGAGAAGGGACTCACTCCAGAGGCTATCGAGGTGATCCGCCCTATCCTCACACTTTCAGGAACAACATCTGAGAAGATCGCAGTTATGCGTGAACTTATGAGCGGTAATTCAACATCAGGCCTTGTTTCAGAGGCAGGTCTCAAGGGTCTCGACGAGCTCGAGGAACTCTTTGGATATATCGACGCAGCCGGCATACGCCACGACGTCGAAATCGACCTTTCGCTTGCGCGCGGTCTGAACTATTACACAGGAGCCATCTTCGAAGTGAAGGCAAAGGATTTCGCGATCGGAAGCATCTGCGGCGGTGGACGTTACGACAACCTCACAGGTATATTCGGCCTTCCTAATATGTCAGGAGTTGGTATCTCATTCGGTGCGGACCGTATCTACGACGTGCTCAAGGGTCTTGACAAGTTCCCTTCAGAGGTGACTTCGACAACAAAGATCCTCTTTGCAAACATGGGAACAGAGGAGCTCAAGTACCTCATCCCTGTGGTGAAGTCGCTTCGTGAGGCAGGAGTCGCTTGTGAAATCTATCCGGAGCAGTCGAAGCTCAAGAAGCAGTTTGACTATGCGGACAAGAAAGCAATTCCTTTCCTCTCTATCGTAGGAGGCAATGAGATTGCAGAGGGACTTGTAAACATAAAGAATCTTTCTACTGGAGAGCAGAAGTCCTTCGCAAAGGATGATCTGGCATCTATGTTGGAGTACCTTGCATAAGCTGAATAGAGCAGATAGATGGATTTTTCTGCAAAAAAGTTAAGTTTTTTTTGCTATTCTAAAAAATGTCCGTATATTTGCAGTCCAATATCGCGGGATAGAGCAGTTGGTAGCTCGTCGGGCTCATAACCCGGAGGCCGGAGGTTCGAGTCCTCCTCCCGCTACCAAGAAAAGCAGATGAAAATCTGCTTTTTCATTTAAATACCAGTTGCGGGCGTGTTGAAATTGGTAGACAAGCCAGACTTAGGATCTGGTGCCGAGAGGCGTATGGGTTCGATTCCCTTCGCCCGCACAAGGGGACGGAAGTAGTGAAATCTACTTCCGTTCTTTGTATATAATCCATTGATATTCTGTCAATTATGTTGAATATCGGGCTCCACGTAAAATTCTGAGATATCTATACGACCTCAGTCATTTTCTTCAAGTGAGAAGATTTCATTCACACTCTTCTCGAACAGATTTGAAATCTTTAACGCAAGGATGGTTGATGGATTGAATTTACCTTTCTCTATGGCATTGATTGTCTGTCTGCTCACTTCCAGTGCATCAGCTAAATCCTGCTGAGTCATATCCAGGCGTGCCCTTTCCACCTTTATGCTATTCTTCATTTCTCATCCTCCACATATTTATCCAGATCATTAACTTGAAGAGTATTGCGTATGTCAGCGCCAATATACCGAAGTCCTGCATAAAGAAATCTTTGATGCTGATGATACAGCCGTGGATTTTTTCGCCTGGCAGATATAAAAGAACATGGATTCCAAATAAGAAGAATACAATGTATAGCAGGGTGTTGACTCTTATTGCTGTCGTCATTTCATCTTCAACCTTTTCCTTTGAAAAGATTGCAAGGAATATCATGATGAAGTTCAATGCTCCCACAAATTCCCAGTTAGCCAGTGCGTATTTGAAGAATGAATTTATGCTGTTAATTATTCTACAATTATCTGGGAAGATGCCTGACGTATATACCAGTGCATAAGCAAAGCATAGTAAGAACCCCAAGATATAGGTATAGCCTGTAATCTGACACCAATGAGGTAAGAGTTTTAATTTTGTTCCCATACTGTATGATATTTGATCCAAATGCAAATGTATATAAAACTTTACATATTGTCAAGAAATATCTACATTTATTCGGTAATAGGGAGAAACTCTTTCGACAACGCACCCTTGTCGGCCGCGCTGTGCATCAGGCCTAAAAATAATGTCCCAGGCTGAAATAAAGATTTACCTTTTGGGAGATGTTGGATGAGCTGACGTCAAAGCTGAGCGGGCCTATCTTGGTGTCGATCGAGTATCTGAGACCTGCTCCCCACCAGTTGGATGCGTTGTATCCATACAGATCACCCCAGACAAGTTCATCTCTTTCCTTGAAGAAATTCTTGAAGTCGATGCTTGAGCGGGCATAATTAATTATTCCTGTAAGATAATGGTTTCCGAAAAGCCGCGTCCTGATGTCGATTCTTGCAATCCCGACATTATTGAAAGCTAAAGATATATTGTTGACACCTATAAACGGAAGCTGCTGATCGATATATCTGCCGGTTTCGGCTCCTCCGATCACATTGTTCATTGAAGGATAGGCTGGCACCGGCCCGTTGAAAACGGGATTCCAACTGCTTGTAGTGCCGTTTGCAGAGCCTTTTCCAAACAGAATGCTTCCGTATAACTGAGGCACCAGTACAAGCCTGTCTTCGATTATCGGGACATATCCTTCAACACCGAATATGACTGAACCATAACTCAATGTGCTGGAGCTTTCCGAACCGAAGAGCATGTCTTTCCATGTGAAGTCCACCTTGCCGGAAACGCCTCTGGTAGGGAAGCTTGGCTTGTTGAGATTGTCATAGTGAAGATAAGCAAAAGAGCCTAAAGTATTTACCCGATTGTAATCCCAGGCTGAGGCATCATGGTTCAGATACATTACTTTGCGCGGAACCAGAAAGTCGGCCTCGATACCGGCGCCGACACTTACTGTTCTGGAATAATTTTCAGAA
>CANBDZ010000153.1 GCA_947367375.1 uncultured Bacteroidales bacterium
GATTATAACATAGAACTCCTATTTCTTACCAAAGAGAAGGATCGGAAAGCTGAACTGGTGGCAGCATATATCCTTGAACAGTTTCATAATGGGAATCTTTCCTGGGAGAAAGCAAACGAATTTATAGAAGATTATTACAAAGAATCAACATCGCCTGCATCGTGGCACATAGGAGACAAGTCTTATGATATCCTTATGCAACACCGAGAATTCTGCATTGAGAACAACATTTCAGGTACTCCGACGGTGTTGATAAACGGACGTAGAATACCGGAACAATATATCTTGCCAGACCTTGAATATATCCTGTAACTGACAACAAATGAAGAATCATCTATACATATTCCTGTTGTTTACGACTATTACTCATTATGGCCAGAACACCGTCGTGGAGAGGTCTATTTCCGGTGCGGTTTCGGAGAGGAACGGCGAGGTGGTTGCCGGGGCGAATGTGCTTGTGCAGAGTACTGACGGCAAGAGGCTTTTCAGCTATGGCAGCAGCGACGGTGAAGGACGATATGAGGTGAGGTTCAGGAGCGATGCAGATTCGGTGAGTGTTTCTGTTACCGGATTCAATCTTGCCAAAGTGAGCAAGGCTGTGCCTGCCAATATCGGGAAACTGGATTTTGTTGTGGAATATTCCGCACTGAAGATCAAGGAGGTGAAGGTCGAGGCTAGTGCGATTGAGAGGAAGAAGGACACTGTCACTTATTATGTGGCCAACTTCAAGGATTCGACAGACAGGAGCATTGGAGATGTGTTGCAGAAGTTGCCGGGAATCGAGGTCGCTCCGAGCGGACAGATCAAGTATCAGGGAAAGGCTATCAATAAGTTCTATGTGGAGGGTTTGGATATGCTGGGCAGTCAGTATGGAATTGCAACGAATAACATTCAGGCCAGCGACATTGCAAAGGTGGAGGTGTATGAGGACCATCAGCCTATCAAGGTACTGCAGGACTGGGTGGCTTCTGACAGGGCTGCTATCAATCTGATTCTGAAGTCCGGAGCAAGAGGTGCCTGGAACGGAGTAGTTCAGGGTGGAGCCGGTTATCAGCCTGTGTTGTGGAACGGTGAAGTGACTCCTATGTTTTTCGGCAAGAAGTTCCAGACCATTATGACTTATAAGACGAACAATACCGGAGAGGATGTTGCGAGGGAACTGGAGTCTTCTATGGCTCTTGGTTGGGATGCAGAAAGATTGACAGGTATTCAGGAGGCTGGCAATCCTCCTGTTAATGAAAGACTCTACTTGAACAATAACATTCATTCGGTTTCTATAAACACTATCAATAAGACCGGGGAAGATTCCGATCTTACTGTCAATGCCTATTACATTCACGATAACAGGAATCAGGCAGCAGAGAACAGGACATCATATTTCATTCCTGGACAGAACCCGCTTGATGTATATGAGAACATTGATGCTGAAAGCATTTCAGACAGGATGCAGGTGGCACTTCAGTTCAGGAACAATGCCAACAAGAACTACCTGAATAACAGGCTTTCTTTTAACGGAAGCTGGAACAGAAACAATGGCGTTGTTGCAGATGGCAATCAGGAGATTTCTCAGGTGTATAGACAGCCGAGGATTACTGTTGATAATGATTTCAGGATGATCCGCAGGTTCGGTAAATGGCAGGTGGATTTTGTGTCGAACACAGACTATAACAGACTTACTTCTGAGTTGCATGTGAAGCCTATGGTATTCTCTCAATTCTTTGATGAAGAGGGTGACGGTACCGGACAGCATATAGAGGCTGAGAGATTCAGGACGGAGAATTCAGTTTCTACTTCATATAGGGCGGGATTTTGGAACTTTTATCTCAAGGGTGGTGTCAATGCCCATATTGAGAACCTGAGCACAGTTCTTTCACCGTTGAATGGTATCGGGAGTGTGGCGGACAGTCTGATGAATGACAGCAAGTGGAGGAGGTTCGATGTTTCTTTGCAGCCTCAGATAGCATATTCGAAGCATAGTTTCAATATGTCGTTTGTGAGTCCGTTGGAGGTGGCTGTAATCAATGGTAGGAATCATTATCTCGCCAGGCCTTCGGTATATATGAACTGGAAGATCAGCTATAATCTGAAGATGTCTGCGTATGGCGCATACAATATGAGTCTTGGGGATCTTTATGACAGTTACAGCGGATATATAATGAGAGATTACAGGTTTACGAGCAAGAATGAGGGCAACAGCGCCAGAACCGGCACGCAGAACTACGGCTTGGATATGTCATATTCGAATCCGGCAAGTGCGTTGTTCGCTTCGGCTGATGTGTCTTATTTCAGGTCAAGCAGGAGCCAGACAGTAAACAATCTGTATGAAGGAGATTCCTTTATTGCGGAGGCGATTGAGAGGGATAATGTGTCGTCGGGATTGTCTGCGAACGGAAGGGTCAGCAAGCGTTTCAGTGCGATTTCGACTACAATCAGCTTGAACGGAGGATGGTCAAGGAGCTGGAGCGAGACTATGGTGCAGGGAGAGGTTACTCCTGTAACTATGGACAGGTACAATGTCGGAGGTTCGTTGAACTCGGATATCGGCAGGTATGTGATCTTTGATTATTCGGGAAGCTATTCGGTGCATTCGGTCGATGGCTACAATTCGGTAGATCCTGTGGGAACTCTGAAGCAGAATGCGGCCTTGAATTTTGTCATCTGCAAGAGAGTGATGATGAATGTCGGTGCGGAGCATTATTTCTGCGGCGAGATTCAGGGAGAGGACAGGAATATGGTCTTCATGAATGCTTCTGCTTCGTATAAGTTCAAGAGGTTTGAGTTTATCCTTGAGGGAAGGAATCTGCTTGACAAGAGGTCGTTCAGTGCGATTGAGTATTCTAATACTTTCTGCTATGCGTATGCATACGAATTGAGGCCGTTGTCGGTTATGTTTAAGGTTCGGTTTAGTTTGAGATAAAATAACATTGATTATGACTTTCCATCAATACAAACAGTTAGACGCTATGGACTGCGGCCCTACGTGCCTTCGAATGATCGCAAGGCATTACGGCAGGAGCTACAGTCTCCAGAACCTCCGCGAGCGATGTCACATCACTCGCGAGGGGGTGTCTATGCTGGGGATAAGCGATGCGGCGGAGGGCATCGGCTTCCGTGCGACGGGCGTGAAGATCACCTGGGAGCAGCTCCGCGACGAGATGCCCCTGCCGTGCATCGTCCACTGGAACCAGAGGCACTTCGTGGTGGTCTATGAGATAAGGAAGAGGCGTAGAGGATATGTGGTCAAGGTGGCCGATCCTGCGTCCGGACTCCTGACATATACCGAGGAGGCATTCTGCAGGGCCTGGCTCCAGGCTGGAAAGGATAACGAAATTGAAGACGATGCATTTGCAAACACCCACGGCATAGCTCTGATGCTGGAGCCTACTCCCAAGTTCTACGAGGAGAAGGGCGACGACGAGAAGAAGTTCGGCTTCGGCTATATTCTCGGCTATCTCCGTCCTTATAAGTCGTTCATCGTCCAGATACTTCTGGCGATGCTCGTGACCAGCGTCATCAGCCTGATACTGCCGTTCATCACTCAGTCAGTGGTGGATACCGGTATCGGCACAGGCAACCTCTCCTTCGTGGTGATGCTGCTGATAGCACAGCTGGTGCTGACGATCGGCCAGATGGCCAACAACCTCATCCGCAGCTGGCTGATGCTTCACACTACCTCCAGAGTGAGCATATCGCTCATCTCCGACTTCCTGTGCAAGCTGATGAAACTTCCGATAGCGTTCTTTGACTCGAAGATGGTCGGTGACATAATGCAGCGCATCGGTGACTACAACAGGATCCAGACCTTCCTTACCGGTTCTCTCCTGAGCATCGTCATCGCTGCCGTGACGTTCCTCATCTACGGAGGCATAATGGCCGGTTATAACATCGGTATCTTCCTGGTGTTCTTCGCAGGAGCCGCTCTCTACATCGGATGGGTGATCCTGTTCCTCAGGAGAAGGCGCAAGCTCGACTATATGAGGTTCCAGGAGGCCTCTGCCAACCAGAGCAACATCGTGCAGCTGATCGGAGGAATGCAGGACATCAAGCTGAACAACTGCGAGAAGCAGAAGCGCTGGGACTGGGAGAGGATACAGGCACGCCTGTTCAAGGTAAGCGTCAAGAGCCTCTCGCTTGGTCAGGCTCAGGAAGTTGGAGGTACGTTCATCGACCAGACGAAGAACATCCTCATATCGTTCCTTGCTGCGAAGTCCGTCATCAGCGGTGATATGACCCTCGGTATGATGATGTCCCTGCAGTACATAATGGGACAGCTCAATGCTCCGATATCACAGTTCATCTCGTTCGTTCAGGCAACACAGGATGCGTCCATCTCCCTTGAGAGGCTCGGAGAGATCCACGACATGAAGGACGAGGAACCGGAGGATGAGCAGAAGATCAGGGAGATCCCTCAGGATGCTGATATTGTGTTCGATGATGTGACCTTTCAGTACGACGGCCCTCACTCAGCCAAAGTGCTTGACGGAGTGTCTCTGCGCATTCCTGCCAACAAGGTGACCGCGATAGTAGGAGCCTCCGGCAGCGGCAAGACCACGATGCTCAAGATGATGCTGGGCTTCTACAGACCAGTCAGTGGAGAGGTTCGCCTTGGTGGAGCTTCTATCTCCGCCTACAGCGAGAGGATCTGGAGATCGCAGTGCGGAAGCGTTATGCAGGAGGGATACATCTTCTCCGACAGTATATCGGGCAACATAGGAGTGTCTGACGAGACTCCGGATATGGCGCGTGTGCGCAGGGCAGCAGAAGTGTCGAACATACGCGAGTGGATCGAGAGGCTCCCGTTGGGGTACAACACCAAGATCGGAGCGGACGGCCACGGCCTCAGCACCGGACAGAAGCAGAGGATCCTCATAGCGAGAGCTGCGTACAAGGACGCGAAGTTCCTCTTCTTCGACGAGGCGACCAACTCGCTCGACGCGAACAACGAGAAGGCCATAATGGAGAACCTCGACAGGCTGTTCGAGAACAAGACGGTCGTTATCGTGGCACACAGGCTCAGCACCGTACGCAACGCAGACAACATCATCGTGCTGGACAACGGAAGGATCGCGGAGGAAGGAACGCACGAACAACTTACGGCAAGAAGAGGAAAGTACTATGAACTGGTCAAGAACCAGCTCGAACTTGGAAACTGACAGGAGGAAGCATCATGCCACACAACAGAGACATAAACTATCATAGCGAACCCGTCCAGGAGATAATGGGCACCATCCCGTCGTGGATCACACGCTGGGGCGTGACAGTGATCTTCGCGGTCTTCACGCTTATCGTCATCGGATGCTGCATAATCAGGTATCCACAGACGGTGGATGCTGGCATCTCGATCACTTCCTCGTGTCCTCCATCCGAGCTGACGGCTAGATATGACGGACTCATCGACAGGGTATGCGTCATCGACGGACAGAAGGTGCAGGCAGGCGAACTCATAGCCTTGCTCTCCACACCGGCTAGGTACGAGGATGTCATCTCGATGAACGAGTATCTCTCGATGTCGGACACACTGGGATTGGACAGGATGGCAGCTATGCCTATTCTTTCGGCGGATCTTCAGCTCGGCGGACTTCAGGGGCAGTGGAGCACGCTCCAGAAGGCGTTCCGCGACTACTCCCATTACCTTGAGACGGACCAGATAGCCGTCAGGAAGGGTCTGTTCCGTCAGCAGATAGAAGGACAGAGGTCTCATCACGCTACACTTCTGAGGCAGAAGGCAGTGCTCGACAGCGAGGTGGAGATGGAACGCGCAACCCTTGAACGGGACTCCCTCCTGTATGCGAGGAAGGCAATCTCCCAGGCTGAGTACGAGACTTCCCGCAAGGGCTTCCTGTCCAAGTTGAACACTGTGGCAGGGTTCGAGGCGAGCCTTGAGTCTACCGCACTCGGCATACTCCAGCTGGAGCAGCAGCTGGTGGAGCTCGACCTTCAGAGGGTGACCGAG
>CANBDZ010000154.1 GCA_947367375.1 uncultured Bacteroidales bacterium
CCGACTCTCACAACGGTCAGCAGAAACCACCATTATGAGAACACCCACAACAGGCACCCGGAAAGCAAAGCGCCCCATCCAGCAGATCAGGCACCCAAAAACCCGAAGCACCCAAAAGATTCCGAAAACAAAATACAATTTGTCCCAAAGCAGAGCAAAAAAGCAATAGATTTTGCAAGGAAGTGATGCAAATGCAAAAAATGACTATCTTTGAGAATCTAATCACATACATATGCTTAAACCAAATCACTTCGTGTCGGCAGAAGAGGCCGTCAAGGTTGTAAAGTCAGGTGACCACATCCATCTCAGCAGTGTTGCAAGCACTCCACATCAATTGATAGAAGCTCTCTGCAAGCGCGGAGAAAACGGTGAACTTCAGGATGTCCGCATCCACCATCTTCATACAGAAGGCTCAGCTCCGTACACAGATCCAAAATTTGACGGAGTCTTTTTCCATCAGGCATTCTTTGTCGGAGGTAATGTCCGCAAGAGCGTTCAGGCCGGCTATTCAGACTACATTCCGGTACTTCTCAGCGAGACACAGAAACTCTACCGCTGCGGCGCACTCCAGTGCGACGTTGCAATGGTTCAGGTCTGCCCTCCTGACAAGCACGGATTCGTGTCGCTCGGCACTTCAGTGGACGCGACCCTCGCCGCTATCGAATGTGCAAGAACTGTCATCGCGGTAGTGAACCCTCACGTGCCAAGAGCCTGGGGAGACGCTATGATTCCTATGGATATGATCGATATATTCGTAGAAGGAAACGAGCCTCTTGAGCCTGCTCATTTCAGTGCACCAAACGAAGTGGAAACAGCCATCGGAAAGCATTGTGCGGCACTTGTCGACGACGGAGCCTGCCTCCAGATGGGTATCGGAGCCATCCCTAACGCAGTCCTCGCCCAGCTCGGCAACCACAAGAATCTCGGAGTCCACACAGAGATGTTCGCAGACGGTACTCTCGAGCTCGTGGAGAAAGGTGTCATCAACTGCTCTAACAAGGTGACTGACAGAGGTAAACTCGTTTCGACCTTCCTCATGGGATCGCAGAAGGTGTACGACTTCATCGACGACAACCCTATGGTTGCAATGATGGATGTGGGCTACACTAACGACCCGTACGTAATAGCAAAGAACCCTAAGATGACCGCCATCAACTCTGCCCTCCAGATCGACCTCACAGGCCAGGTATGCGCAGACTCCATCGGACTTAAATTCTACTCCGGCGTCGGCGGCCAGATGGACTTCATCTACGGCGCTTCACTCGCCCCTCAGGGCAAGGCCATCATAGCGATGCCATCCACTACCAACAAAGGCGGCAGCAAGATCTCTCCAGTCATCACAGAAGGCGGCGGAGTCGTGACTTCAAGACCTCACGTACACTATGTCGTGACAGAGTACGGAGCAGTCGACCTCTACGGAAAATCACTCCAGGAACGTGCGAAACTGCTCATCAGCATCGCTCATCCTGACCATCGCGAAGAACTGGACAGAGCAGCATTCGAACGCTTCGGCCCGCACTACATAGGAGTAAAGATCTAAAATTTGGATTCTCACGAATTTACGTTAAATTTGCAAGTTCATTCAACCTAAGCAAATCCAGATTAAAAATCATCTTTCAATGATAAAAAAACTATTCGTTCTCGTGCTGCTGACTTTCAGCGCACTGAGCCTTGATGCACAGATAATCAAGACTTCATTCGGAATCAAAGGTGCCGGTGTCGCAACCGTAGTAAGCACCCCCAAAGACGCGACCTACTCAGGATCAATAGGAGGTGGCGGCGGAGCCTTCTTCGGTCTCAAACTGATAAACTTCATCGGAGTTCAGGCTGAAGCCATGTACACCATGCAGACCGTCAACTACAACTACGAGAATCTGGAAGACCTTGGCACATACCACGGCACCCAGAGCTACATCCTGCTTCCAGCAGTAGCCCAGCTCTGGCTCGGACGCGGCCTTGCTTTCGAAGTCGGAATCCAGAAAGCCATCGGCCATGGAGAGAAGACTATGAGCAATGACGTTCCTAAAGACGCCATCGGCATTCAGGATTATGACAGCTATATAGCCGGCATAAACTTGAATCTCGGCAAAGTTGGTGTCCTCAACTTCCGTTACCTCACAGGCATCGAAGGCACTTACTCAAAAGAAAACCCGGGAGCGACTCAGAGTGTCCAGGTCAGCCTCGGCTTCAGACTCTTCTCATCTAAAAAACATCTATTCAGGTAAACCATGGGAAGAATCAGCAAAGCAGCAGCTGCAATAGCCCTGGCACTTATGAGCATCACAGCTCTGGCAAATCCGGCCGAGAAAGATGCCATCGAAAAAAAGAAAGTCAGAGGAGCCTATGGTGAATGGTCGTTGAGTCCTGACTTGACAGGAGGAGAAGTAATGTCCAGAGCCCTCCATGAAGCAAAGGAAGACGCACTCCGCAAAGCAGGAGTCGGTGAGAACGTATGGTCAATCTTCGGCATGATGTCCTCATCAACCAACAGCATGTTTATGGAAGCCTACTCCGAAATGTCAGTCATGGCCATCGAGGGTAAAGTAGCTATAAATAACGAACACGGCAGCTGGGTACTCAACAAAGAGGGCAGCCCGGTCTACACAGTAAAGATCGATGCCGACGTGACAGTCGACCATAACGAGGAGGACTTGACTTATGCAATCACCACAAAAGGCATAGCCGACCACTACAACAACGGTGACAAATGTACATGCACCTTCACGATTGACGGTTCAGACTCCTATCTCAAGGTTTTCTTCTTCAACAATGAGATGGCAGGAATGATCTATCCGGACACACCCGAGCAGAAAATGCAGCAGTTCAAGACAGGCGAAACCTACACTTTCCCACGCCCTCTGAACGGCTTCCAGGGTGCGATCCAGATGCGAAAGAACAGTGACAAACCGGAAAACATCGTCATGCTTTTCGTCGCTACCAAAAAGAACTATCCTTATATCGGCGATAACGACGCCGCATCAATCCTTCAATGGATATACAGCCTCCCTGCAAACGAAAGGGCGATCGAAGTAAAACAATGCGTAATATTTTAACCGACATGAAGCTATTCAGATATATAACTATCCTCGCGCTTGCTGCATCAACAGCCATGAACGCTTATGCAGACAAGACCAATTTCAGATGGATCAAGGACATCGAATACAGCACAGTACGCCATTTCAGCAATGCCCACAGTGCATTTCAGCAGAATGGCAAGTGGGGTTTCATCAACACAGCAGGAGAAGTTGTTGTAGAACCTCAGTACGAAGAGTGCCATGACTACCTCAACGGTTACGCCGCAGTCAAGGTCAACGGCAAATGGGGATTCATCGACACCAAGCACAACCTTATCATCTCCCCTGAATTCGACGAGGTAGAAGACTTCAAGAACGGCCTTGCCATCGTCACCAGAAACGGCAAATGCGGTGTCATCACCACTACAGGCAAAAGCCCTGCGGGCATCATCTTCGACAAGATCGAAGCATATAAGGACGGCTTCGCCCTCGCCTACGCCGACGGCATCCAGTACTTCCTTGACAGCATGGGAGAGATCAAGAAGCTCCACAAGAACTACGAATTCCACAGCTTCTCAAACGGGCTCGCTCCGGTGAGGAACAAGAAAAAAGACAAGTGGGGATATATCGACAAGAAGGGCCGCCTGGTCATCGAAACCAAGTACGACACTGTCTATAGCTTCAGCAACAATGTAGCCCTCGTAAAGCAGAGAGGCCTCTATAAATATATCAAGAAATCCGGAGGTGAACAGTATATTGAAGGAATATCAGGACAGCCGCTCGAATTCATCAACGGATTCGCCAAGATCAGATACTACAACGGATTCAGCTTCATCAGCAGTGACTTCAAGAGACTCCCAGGTGCCTACAAGGAGGTCAGCGACTTCACAAGCCACAACATGGCTGCAGTAAGACGCGCAGACAACACCCTCTGCTACATCAATGCATCCGGAAAAGAGAAATTCAAGTCCAACTACGACCTGATCGGTGACTTCAGCGAAAACGGCCTTGCACTTGTAAAGAAGAACGGCAAATTCGGATATATCAACACAGACGGAAAGCTCGTGATCGACACAATTTTTACAGATGCCACAGACTTCCGTTACAACCACGCATATGTTGCTACAGAGAACCGTTTCGGCTTTATCAAATATGAGCATGGCTACAAGATCCCGTCAATCCTGATCCCGGATCTTAAGCTTGCAGACAACGGCAATAGCGTCATCAGTACAGATGAGTCTTTCACTATCACAGCCACTGTCCGCAACCCGAGCAACGAAGAGATGAAGAATGTGAAAGTGACTCTTGACAACCAGATCGCACACGAAGAGTGGTTCAACATTGACAAGAAAGAGCTCATCATTTCATCAATCGGCCCACGTACTGACTCTACAGTAGTGTTCAAATGTTCATCAAACATGACACTTGAATCAGGCGAGATCACAATGAGAGTAAGCGCCATCCCAGGAAATATGCTTTGCCAGGATGCCGAAGAGATCAAGTTTATGGCACGAGGAATCGCGGCGAGCAAGCCAGTCCTCAGCCAGTACATGGTACATACAGAAGACCACAGGCCTCTTTCTGCAGGCGTCATGCTCAATATGACACTTTCTCTGAAGAACGAGGGAAAAGATCCTGCCCAAGATATAAAGCTGAAATTCCACTGGCCTGACGGCTGCGAAGGAGATCAGGACGAGATCACAATCAAGACTCTCAAGGCGGGAGAAAGCACAGAGGTCATCACCAGATTTGTCACCTCATTCCTTGTCCCTGAAGAAACTGTCGTGATAGAGCTCACCGACGCTACTGGCAAGAATGACACATTCCGCTACCTTACCTATTATGAAGGAAGAATGAACTTCCCAGGTAAATTCGAGAACGACAACGCAGGTTACAACCCATACGCAATGAATATGGGAACCATGTACGGCGGCGGTTATTACAACCAGAGCGGTACTGTTGACATGAGCAGAAGAATGGAAGTAAGCGGTCAGAGCGGACTTGGCCAGAAGAAGGAGGTACCGGAACTTCTCAAAGACATAGTCAAGGTGGCAGAGCCTAACCCTAACAAATACGCGTTGATTTTCGGTAACGAAGACTACAACATTGACCCTGACGGCATCGTCATAAATTCTAATGTAGATTTTGCAAAAGCCGATGCGGAAGCATTCATGAAATATGCAACCAACTACATGGGAGTACCTGCAGAAAACTGCATCATTTACAAGGATGCGACATTCAACCGCATGAGACAGGGTATAACCAAACTTGCCAGCCTCTGCCAGTCTTCAAAAGGCGAAGCTGAAATCTACATCTTCTACGCAGGTCACGGACAGCCGGATGAAGGCAGCAAGAACACTTACCTCATCCCTTGCGACGGTAACCTCTCAGATCCTAGAAGCGGCTACAAGCTTGATGACTTCTACAGCGCAATCAGCGAAATGCCTGCAAAGAAGAAGATGATATTCCTCGACGCATGCTACAGCGGCCAGGGAAGAGCAGCATGGGCAACAATCGTATATGAAGCACCTGCACTCAGAGGAGACGTAATCGTGATGACAGCTACATCCGGAGAAGAGAGATCAATGCCTTACAAGGAGAAGAAGCAGGGTACATTCACCTACCACCTCCTCAACACAATCAAGGAGACCAAGGGTGAAGTCGACATCAAGACACTCTTCGACATGGTGTCAAGAAAAGTTGCACAGACTTCTATCCTCATCAACGACTCAAAACAGACTCCACAGCTCATCACTGGAGAAGGCATCCAGGAAGGTTGGGAAACCTGGAAGATATATTAATCGAGTAGGAGGTAAACGAAAGTAATGGAGTTTATCTCCTACTTTCGTTTACCGACCTCTCACACCACCGTACA
>CANBDZ010000155.1 GCA_947367375.1 uncultured Bacteroidales bacterium
TCTTCGCTCCAAGTATTCCACATATAGTAGAAGAAACTTGAAACTGCATTTTCAGGTAAAATTTTCATAATGATTTGGATTGTTATGATTGTGATCTAATTAGTACTGGTATTTGAAGCCATTTATTTGCAGACACGCTATGCAGCTTCTTTTATCGCGGTTGTGTCCGGAGTCTGGTCATCTGGACGTGATGGGGCAAGGTCGAGAGAGATTTTCCTGTCGAGTGCTGCAAGTTCTGACTTGAGGGTGCGGAGTTCGTCTTCCTTCTTCCAGGTCTTGGAGACTATTTCCTGAAGTGCCGGAATATCCTTGTCGAAGGTGCTTATCCTATCTTGGTACTGGGCAATGACCTGTGGCATCCTCTGAAGTGCGTTCAGGAAATTGACGGTGGCTGTGTGAGTGTCTGCCATTGCTATCCTTCCACTGTTGTAAGTGTGCCTGTACTGGCCCCTTACACAGAACCTGTTGGAATAGACTGGCGTACCTGTTTCATAGGATACATCGGTGATGACCTCTATCGTAAATCCGTACAGGCTTCCTATCTTCTGGAACCTGCCGTCTGTCCGTGCTGTTCTGGCAATGGTCTGAAGTTTTGTTCCGATGACCTTTTCGTCCATTGCATTCACACCGTCTATCCTGACAAGGTTCAGGATGTTTCCTGCCGAATCGCATTTCATCTCTGCCTGGAACTGAGCCTGATCTGCAAGGAGCCTGTCAAGGATATCCTGTGCCTGCTGTCTGTCCTGCTGTATCTTCCGCAGTCTTGTTTCCGTATCCCTGCGTCCCTTGTTGAATGATTTGCGTTCGCCTTCGAGGGAAGCAATACGCTTTTCCACTTTCGCCTTGTCCAGCAGGTCGGTGTTGCCGGAAAGTATAGCCATATATTCAGAGTAATTCATTCCGGATTTCTCATCCATCGAGCCCTCATCTATGGTTCTTGCTCCCATTGCTCCGCTCTTGAGCTGGGATATGAAGGTCTGCTTGCAATGAAGGAGATTGAATTTGTAACTGTCGAGAGATTTCTCCACTGCGTATATGATGTCATCTACCGTGTTGTCTGCATATTGTTTTGCTATTTCGTTTCCTGCTCTGACACCTCGCCCGTCTCTCTGCTGAAGGTCAGAAGGTCTCCAAGGTGTATCGAGATGATGTATAGCCACGCAGCGTTTCTGTGCATTCACTCCCGTGCCGAGCATTGATGTCGATCCGAACAGGACTCTTACCTGTCCGGAGTTCATCTGAGCAATCAGTTCCTTTCTGGCTGCCTGGTTCTTACATTCCTGAATGAAACGGATTTCCTGTGCAGGTATTCCATAATCCTCAATGAGTTTTCGCTTGATTTCTGAATAAATGTTCCATTGTCCCGGCTGATATGTGCCCAGATCAGAGAATATGAACTGCGTTCCCTTCTGAGATTCGTAACGATGATAATATTCGGCAACCATCCTTGCACAATGACTTGCCTTGTTGTCTGGATGGTCTTCATACGAAGGATCGATGAGTCTCATATCAAGAGCCATCTTCCTTGCATAATCCGTTGCGATGAGCATCTTCGCCTGTTCTTCGCTTTCAGACAGGGGTTCTCTGCCAAGTATTGTGGCATCTCCGGAATTGGCAAACTCCATCAGTTTCTGAATGAAGGCTTCCTGGTCCGGAGTCGGTGGGATGTTGTGAAGCATCTCCCTCTTGCGTGGGCGGTCAACCCCGACATCTTCTGCCGTGCGGTAATCCGTTATCTCATTATAGAACGCTGCCAGTTCAGGAACCTTGATGAAGTATCTGAATCTCTCCTTCTGGACTATATTGTTTGTGACATTGAATTCAAATTCCGTAGTCTTCTTTGTGAATATGGCAGCCCAGGCATCAAAGCAAGGGATATGCTGTCTTGCCAGTTCGTTAGGACGCAGATACTTGAACAGTACATAGAGTTCTGTAAGGGAGTTGCTGATGGTGGTTCCTGAGAGGAATGTTGCACCAAGGTCCTTTCCTGTACGTTCCTGTATAGTCCTTATGGCATAGAGGAGATTGAGTGCCTTCTGACTGCCCTCTGGGTTCCCAAGACCTGCGACCCTGCTGTGTCTTGTATGGAACATAAGGTTCTTGAACTGATGGGATTCGTCGATGAAGATATGATCGATCCCCATCATCTTGAAGTCCACCACATCGTCACGACGTGAGTTTATGGCATAGGTGATATCCTTAAGTTTCGCCTCAAGGTTCTTCAGTCGCTTCTCAAGACCGCTGAGCATTCGCTTTGATATGTTCCTGCCTTGCTCTCTCAGGAGTTCAAGACTGGTCACAACGCTGTCAAGTTCCGCCTGTATGATGTCACGCTGTATCTCCTGTGACTGCGGTATCTTGCAGAACTGATCGTGAGACATTATCACGCAGTCGAAGTCGTTGTTGCGGATGTCGTTGAAGAAGCGGACCCTGTTGGCCGGAGAGAAGTCCTTTTCTGCGGCATACAGCACTTTCGCATCAGGATATGCGGTCATATATGTAGATGCTATTTCAGCCACATTTGCTTTGAGTGCTATTATCATCGGTTTCTGAGCCAGATGCAGACGCTTCATCTCGTGGGCAGCCATACACATAATGAGGGTCTTGCCTGTTCCGACTTCGTGATCGCAGATCCCGCCACCGTTCTGAAGGAGCATCCACACACAATCCTTCTGGCTTGCATATATGCTGTTGATGCCGTATCGTGCTGAAAGGCTTTCGAGGTCAAGTCCAGGGAAGGTAAGGTGACTGCCGTCGAATGCCGGACGTACATTGCAGTTGAACTTGCGGTTGTACATATCGGCAAGAGATGTCTTGAACTCCTGAGACTGATTCTCCAGCCACTGGCTGAAGCCGTTCCTTATCTCGTCGATCTTGCTGCTGGCCAGCTGGATTCCCTCACTGTCTCTAACCTTGATGTCATTGCCGTGTTCATCGACTCCGATGCACTTCATCATATTAGGCACCGTATTGTGCAGGGCGTGAATAAGAAGATGCATTCCGTCGTATGTCTTGTAATATCCTCTCACACAGAACTCGTCACCTATCTTTGCTGTGTAGCATCCTCTGTCTGCGGTAAATTCATCAATGTCCTCTACATATCGGATTGTGATGTCTGTCTCGTAGAGTTCTGTCATATACCTGGCATATATGTCTGACGGGATCCATCTTTCTCCGAAATTGAAGTCCAGATCTTCAAATGCTATAGGTTCAGGAACCGAAGCCTTCAGAACATCCAATGCAGATCTGGTCTCATCGATATGACTGTCATTCGGATTACATTCAATCCACTGCTCGATCCTTTCGGCCTTTTCGATGACATTGCCTGAAATATAACGGTCTTTGGTCTGATATCCGGTAAACGGGTTGTAGAATATCCTGCCTCGCAGTGCCTCGATGAGTTCTGATCTTGAAAGGGAGGAGATGGATTCCATATATGAGAGGTTCACTTCTCCGTATAGGTTCAATGATGATGACAGAGCCTCTTCCGGTGTGTCTGCGTGTTCAAGGACATCATTTGAAAACGATGTCGGCTTATGGAAGATGTCTGACTTTACGAACGAGCCATTATCCTCACGTTCCAAAGCCAGTGTATCACGACCTGAGATGTCATTAAGAATGAGTTTTCTGTTGCGAGGTGCATTCAGACATCCATATCTTTCGATGAATCTGTCGTAGAGGTAATTCAGTCTGGACCTGTCCTTGCTGTTCTCCTGATGGTATTCAGATTCTGTGGAGTATAGTGAGTGATAGACATCCCTGATCATTATATATAGCAATGCCTTCTCGTTATCCGAGTCAGACAGTTGCAATGGGGTGAAGATAGGATCACTGATGTTGGACAATATGCCGACTGTCCGTTCGCTGTCATATACCATCGAGCCGTCCTTGTGATGGTCGCGGAAGATGCCGTCGAAAGGTCTCGGTCCGTTGTCCGGCAATGATTCTTCAAGTTCGTCTTCATCAGAGAAGTCGAAGAGTGAAAGTTGAAGTTCATCTTTAGGCTTGCGGGGCTTTGAGGCCGATTTGGTCTGCCTTGCCGAAGTCCTTACAGTGGGTAAAACTGAATTTGAGGGTTTCTTTTCTGTTTTCGGATCGGCAGGTGCAGGAGTTTGGGGAATAAGGTCTTTAAGAAGAATGGCTGAAAGGTCCTGTGCTATTCCCGGCACTCTACCTTCGTGGTGATGGATTATTGCCGGTTTGCCGTACTGGTCTGTAGATATTTGTTTTGATGTATGGATTATATGATCCGGACGGTTTATGAAATATCTGTTGGTGCAGATTCCGTCTTCGCTGACCGTATTCAGGAAATCCTCTTCCGCATCTGTAAGGGCTTGCTTTGAACTGTTCTTACGAAGTATCACAAGGTCGCTTCCTACCTGTGTGTTCGCATTTTCGGTAAAGAGATTATTCGGAAACCTTACAGCTGTGATCAGGTCTGCGTGGGAGAGAATTTCACGCCTGACATCTGAATTGCCGGGAGTATCCATAACTCCCTGGGAGGTTATAAAAGCAATGATGCCACCATTTCTGGTGACATCCAATGCTTTGAGAAAGTAGTAGTTGTGGATTTTCTTAGTGGCTGATTTCCGTGTAGGATTTCGACTCGTTGAGAATGACGGATCAAAGACCGCTATGTCTCCGAAAGGGATATTGGTCGTGACCAGATCGAAGTAGTTGTCATATTTGTCACCGATAGTCTCAAATCCGTCTATCCGCAGATTGATGAAGGGATGTATGCCTGCGAGGATGTTGCCTGTAATCTTATCCTTTTCGTAAGCAACCGTTTCTGAGAGTGAGAAACTCTTCCTGAAGGAATCTATGAATACACCTGTACCTGCAGCAGGATCGAGCATCGAACGGAACTCATATCCTTTGGACTTGAACGATTCTGCTATCGCATCAACGATTTCCGCAGGAGTGTAGAAGGCTGTGAGCACAGATGACTTCAGACTTGATATAAACTCGTTGCATTCATTTTCGTTGGATGTTTTCTCTCGGATGAGATCGAAGAGTTCCATAGCCAAAGGATAAAGTCTCTGGTCTGCTTTAGCCCACTGTGATATATCCGAACTGCCTTTCGTGTAGTTCAGGATACACTTGATGCCGCCAAAACCGGAATATTTACGAAGCACTTCTCGTTCCGGCGGTTCAGATATACGATATTTCTCGACAAGCCTGAACATCGTTCTGACAGCATCAATGTTGTCTTGAAGTTTTTGTTTTATGTTATAAGACATCAGCAAAACACTATTAATGGTTGAACTTAAACTGTTTTTGATGCCTCCTTTGAAACGGTCCGGACGTGTCAAGGCATTTTTGGAAAATACTACCCGGAGGGTGGAGATTTTTCAAAAATCTCGTCTTGGCCTTGACTCGTCCTTAGAGGGCCGTTTCCATATTTTTGCATCAAAAACAGTTTAGGTTCGACCATTTGAGAATCAATCTCTCTACCATATACCCATAGCCCTCTGTACGATTATAACAATGGTGTGATCGTGTGTTAGATTTATAGAGAGTAAGAACCGCAGAGCATCTGTATATGTTCACAACTGCCTCTTTCCTCTTCCATCATATAGCATTACTGCACGATTTACAAGCTGCTCACGATTATTAGTGGAAAGTTCTGCATAGAAGCGTTCGGCCGCACCTAATAAAGATTTTCCGGCAAGAGAGTTCCATTTCGCCCAGAAGTGTTTATACATTCCTTTGAAGATAATCTTGCATTCCTCTTCGCTCCAAGTATTCCACATATAGTAGAAGAAACTTGAAACTGCATTTTCAGGTAAAATTTTCATAATGATTTG
>CANBDZ010000156.1 GCA_947367375.1 uncultured Bacteroidales bacterium
TAAAAGAACTAATCACAAACACATAACAATAAAACTAATGAAGGCTTATTCAACCAAAAACATCCGTAATGTGGTTCTGCTGGGTAGCACCAAGTCAGGTAAGACCACATTGTCTGAAGCGATGCTTTACGAAGGTAAAGTTATTGATCGTAGAGGTACAGTAGAAGGAAAGAACACTGTTTCTGACAACTCGGAAATCGAGCAGATGAACC
Organism: uncultured Bacteroidales bacterium; assembly: GCA_947367375.1. Taxonomy (GTDB): domain Bacteria; phylum Bacteroidota; class Bacteroidia; order Bacteroidales; family UBA932; genus Cryptobacteroides. Next base: position 213 of record CANBDZ010000156.1, read on the forward strand.
AGAGATCCATCTATGCGACTCCTCTTTATGCAGAGTTCAAGGACACAAAATTCAATATCGTGGACACTCCGGGTGCCGATGACTTCGTCGGTGGCGCAGTATCCGCTTTCAAGGTTTGCGACCTGGGTATCCTCGTCGTTAACGCACAGCAGGGTGTTGAGGTAGGTACACAGATCTTCTCACGCTATGCAGCAGAGTACAAGGTTCCGCTTATCGCAGCTATCAACCAGCTCGACGGCGAGAAGGCGTCTTGGGAGACTACAATCGAGTCAATGAAGGAGACTTTCGGCAACAAGCCGGTAATCGTTCAGTATCCTGTAACAGTAGGACCTGGATTCAATGGTTTCATCGATGTTCTCAAGATGAAATATTATCAGTTTACTGATGACAACGGTACACGTCAGGATCTCGAGATTCCAGCTGACCAGCTTGAGCAGGCAGAGGAACTCAGAAACGAGCTCATCGAGCGTGCCGCTGAGTACGACGACACTTTGATGGAGACATTCTTCGAGCAGGGAGTTCTCTCAGAGGATGAGATCAGAAAGGGTCTCGGTATCGGTATCCGCGAGGGTGCAGTGATGCCTATCTTCTGTCTCTCAGCTAAGAAGGACATCGGAGTTAAGCGTCTGATGGAGTTCACTATCAACACTGCAGCATCTCCAGCAGAGCGCAAGTGCGTCACAATTGATGGAAAAGAACTTGAGTGCAAGGAGGATGCTCCTACATCACTCTTCATATATAAGACAGCTGTCGAGCCTCACCTCGGAGAGGTTGCTTACTTCAAGGTTATGACCGGTGAGCTTACTGAGGGTATGGATCTCGAGAACGCTGAGACAGGTGACAAGGAAAGAATCACTGCTATCTATGCAGTTGCAGGTAAGAAGAAAGAGAAGGTTACAGACCTTAAGGCAGGTGACATCGGATGTACAGTCAAGCTCCGCGCAGCTAAGACTAACGTTACTCTCTGCACTCCTGGAACAGACATCACTTATCTCCCTATCAAATTCCCACACTACAAGTATCGTTGTGCAGTGAAGGCTAAGGACGCTAAGGATGAGGAGAAGGTAAGCGACGCAATGGCTAAGATCGCAGCTGAGGATCCAACATACATCATCGAGTACCACAAGGAGCAGAAGCAGACTATCCTTAAGGGACAGGGTGAGCAGCACGTCAACACACTCAAGTGGAGACTCCAGAATGAGAATAAGCTCGAAATCGAGTTCTCGGCTCCTAAGATTTCTTACCGTGAGACCATCACTAAGGTTGCAACTGCTGACTATCGTCACAAGAAGCAGTCAGGTGGAGCAGGTCAGTTCGGTGAGGTTCACCTTCTCATCGCTCCTTACCAGGAGGGTGTTGATCCAGGTAACAGATTCAAGGTAGATGGTAAGGAACTCGTTCTCAACATCAAGGGTAAGGAAGAGTTCGACCTTCCATGGGGTGGTAAGCTCGAGTACTACAACTGCGTTGTCGGTGGTGCTATCGATGCACGCTTCATGCCTGCTATCCTCAAGGGTATCAACGAGAAGATGAGCGAAGGCCCTCTCACAGGTTCACTCGCACGTGACATCCGTGTTTACGTCTACGATGGTAAGATGCACCCAGTAGATTCAAATGAAATCTCATTCGTTCTCGCATCCCGTAACGCATTCAAGGAGGCATTCCGTACAGCAGGTCCTAAGATCATGGAGCCTATCTACAATGTTGAGGTCATGACTCCATCTGAGTACATGGGTGCTTGTATGTCAGATCTCCAGAACCGTCGCGCTCTCATCGAGGGTATGGGTTCAGAGAAGGGATTCGAGATCATCAAGGCTCGCGTTCCACTTGCAGAGCTCTATCGTTACTCAACAACTCTCAGCTCACTCTCATCAGGTAGTGCAACATTCACTATGGACTTCGCTGACTACCAGCCGGTACCAGGTGATGTACAGGAGAAGCTCCTGAAGGCTTACCTCGAAGAGGAGAAGGAAGACTAATCAAGAATAATATAACTCCCAATAAGGCGACCCAATTCCGGGCCGCCTTATTTGTTATGCAACGTGAAAGCGTTAAAAAAAGAAAAATTATTTAAAAATTCAGAAAAACTTCGTTAAAGAAAAAGCAAAAGATGTCCTTGAGTCTTGACTGGAATATCTGTATGTTAGAATTTTGAGGATACAAATACGGAATATATGGAAACAGGAGAGATTGTAGTATTCCAACCAGACGAGGTCGTGCGCTTGGAGGTACGGGTCAAAGATGAAACGGTCTGGCTGAATCGTCATCAATTGGCAGAGTTGTTCGGTAGGGATGTTAAGACAATAGGAAAACATATTAATAATGCTTTGCGAGAGGAACTAAAAGACTACCCAACTGTCGCATTTTTTGCGACAGTTCAGATGGAAGGAGACAGAGCTGTTGAACGAAGAATAGAATACTATAACCTTGATATGATAATATCTCTAGGTTATCGTGTGAAATCTGAAAAAGGTGTAATTTTTCGAAAATGGGCAAATTCTGTTTTAAAAGAATATTTAATAAGGGGGTATGCAGTCAATAGCCGTCTTGACGAAATTAAGAAAGCCATTGATGATCATAGCGCTCGTCTCGACGAGCACGAGAAAAAAATAGATTTCTTTGTTCGTACCTCTCTTCCTCCAGTTGAAGGAATCTTTTATGATGGACAGATATTCGATGCTTATGTCTTTGCTACGGATTTAATCAGGTCTGCTCAGCGACGGATAGTGTTGATTGATAACTATGTTGATGAGAGTGTGCTTGTAATGCTGTCGAAGCGTGCTGCAGGTGTGTCTGTTGAGGTTCGAGCTGGGCGACTGTCATCACAGTTGCAATTGGACGTTCTTAAGCATAACAATCAGTATGATCCGATTGTCGTAGTCCAGAAACAAAATATCCACGACCGTTTTCTGGTCGTGGATGATGATGTCTATCATATCGGTGCTTCATTGAAGGATCTTGGTAAAAAGCTCTTTGCTTTTTCGAAGATGAACCTGTCTCCAAGCCTGCTGATTATCTGATGAAGTTGGTCATTATCGGTTTTTCTTTGACCGGGTCAGGGATGCCGGCGGCGCGGCCTGCTTCGATACATTTGAGCAGCCATGCCATATTGCGTCCGAGCTCGCGCATTACCTGCATTCCTTCTTCGTCCTGGAGGACCTGTTCAGGGGTGTTGCCGTGAACCATGTTCCAGTACTTAGATGAGACAACCGGCATTGACGAGATTGTGAAGTATTTGTTGATCTGGTCGAATGCTGCTGTTGAACCACCGCGACGGCAGCTTACGATGCCGGCAGCAGGTTTGTAACGGAACACTTTACCTTTGCCGTAGAATGCGCGGTCCATAAATGAAGTGAGAGCTCCGGAGAGAGCAGCGTAATGTACAGGACTTCCGAATACGAAGCCGTCTGCCTGTTCGGCTTTGTCGAGGAATTCGTTCACTGCGTCATCAATGAAGCAACGGAGTGAAGCCGGCTGGCCTTCAGGGCCTCTTTTGAGGCACTGTGCGCAGCCGAGACAGCCTGAAATAGGCTTGACTCCAAGCCAGATGACTTCAGTCTCTACGCCTGCTGCATTGAGTTCCTTCTCTACCTCTTTGAGGGCTGTGTATGTGCAGCCTTCCTTATGAGGACTGCCGTTTACGAGTAATACTTTCATATTTTAAGCGAGTTTTATTGTCAAAGCTATAAAATCCTCGACGCTGAGGCGTTCTGGACGAAGGTCGAACACCGGATCAGCCACGAACTCTGCAAGCTGCTCCTCGCTCCATCCGCAGCGGTCCGCCTTTGCGCGGACAAGCGGCTTGAGCGAATTACGCAGCGTCTTGCGGCGCTGATTGAAGCCGGTCTTTACTACAGTCTTGAAAAGAGCCTCGTCGCAGCCAAGTTCTGTGCGCTGGTTGCGTACCAGCCTGATAACTGCCGATTTTACCTTTGGCGGTGGGTTGAATGCACCTTCTCCAACAGTAAAGAGGTACTCGATGTCGTACCATGCCTGAAGCAGTACTGACAGGATTCCGTATGTCTTTGTGCCTGGCTTTTCTGCTATGCGCTCCGCTACCTCTTTCTGGATCATGCAGACTACCTGAGGTACCTGCTCCTTGTAGTCAAGCACCTTGAAGAAGATCTGTGAAGAGATGTTGTAAGGGAAGTTTCCTATCACGCAGAACTGTCCTGGGAAGAATGTCTCCAGCTTCAGTTTAAGGAAGTCAGCCTCGATGAGTTTTCCGTTTACCTGAGGGAAGTGTACGAGCAGATAATCTACTGATTCTGTGTCGATTTCGACCATTCTGAGGTCTACCTCCGGTCTCTGAAGAACGTACTGTGTGAGTACTCCCATTCCGGGACCGACTTCGAGAGCTGGCATAGGATTTTCGGCATTGTTCTGAACCTCCAATCCCGGGCAAGGTACGATGAGTGCATCGGCAATCCTCTGTGCAATCGACAGATCGGTCAAAAAGTGCTGGCCAAGGGCCTTCTTTGCTCTAACTTCCATATGTTTTGGTATAAATCTTTACAAAGATATATAAATTTTTAAGATGTCTCGACAGGCTCGACATGACAGTTCAAGGAACGATGTCTCGACAGGCTCGACATGACAGTTCGAAGCTCGATGTCTCGACTTATCGGGTTCCCATCCAGATGAATGCCATTCCAAGTAAGATCAGCAGCAGGTCGAACAGCTTCGCCTTGATGTTCCTTTCCTTGAAGATGAAGACTCCGCATATGAACGAAATTACCACCGAACTTCGGCGTACGAGCGAGACAACGGAAATCATCGATCCGGCGTCGCTGAGCGAGGTGAAATATGCAAAATCACCGATACATATAAATATGGATATCAATGGAATAGACCATCTCCAGCTGAACGGCGTGCCCTTGTGCCTTGTCGGGTACCAGATCAGTCCGCATATGACTGACATTATGATCATCTGGTAGAAATTGAACCAGCTCTGGACAAACATCGGACTGAGCGACTTCATTATGAACTTGTCGTAAAGTCCGCTGACCGCTCCCATAAAAGTCGCTGCCGCCAGGCACCATATCCATTTGTTGCTCTTGAAATCAATATCCTCTTTCTTGCCGGCACGACTCATCAGGAAAATTGACAGCAGGGCAAGCAGGACGCCGATCCATTGGCATAAGTTGAGTCTTTCACCAAAGATCAGCAGAGCTCCCAGCAGCACAAGCACCGGACGTGTCGCGTTGATCGGTCCGACTATGGTGAGGGGCAGGTGCTTGAGACCGAAATATCCGCATATCCACGAAGAAAGCACGATGAATGCCTTCAGCACCACCAGCAGATGGGCGCGAAGCTCATCAGAGGCACCAGATGCCGTGTCCGCGAATGTCCCGCTGAACCAGCCTCCTCCACAAACATAATCGAGGAGGAAAGGGGAGAATATGAGGGTCGAAAATATGGTGTTCAGCAGCAGTACCGGAAGGACCGCATTGCCCTTGAGTGACGCCTTCTTCGAAGCGTCGTAAAAACCGAGCATAACTGCCGAAACAAATGCAAGAATAAGCCACATAAGCACAAAAATAACGGTGCAAATATAGGATAATTATCCAATCGCACATTAATCCGATT
>CANBDZ010000157.1 GCA_947367375.1 uncultured Bacteroidales bacterium
CTAAGGGTCGTCTCCAGAAGTTCTTCAAGGAGCAGACTCTCGAGGAGCAGGGCTATCAGATGGGTGACGGTAAGACTTCAGTTAAGGATGTCCTCAAGGCAGCTGACGCTGAGGCTAAGGTTCTCTCATTCAAGAGAATTTCACTCGCTGACTAATTTCGGATCTAAAACATCCACATATAAAAAGGTCATCGGATTTCCGATGACCTTTTTTGTATATTTCCATTGATATTATTCTCCTTTCTGGAGCTCTTCGATCTGGTTGAGGATTTCTGTCGCTTTGCCTATGATCTTGCGGTTGATGCGTGCGCCTGCGATAGCTCCAATGATGACTCCGATTCCGGCTCCGCAGTAGAAGCCTATTGCTATAGGGCTTTCCCAACCGAGGATTCCTGACATTTCGTAGACAAGCCAAGCAAGCCAGATGATGATCATTGGTATTGCGATCTTATACCATTCCTGGTAGTGAGTCTTGATCTTGTTGAGCGTTCTGGCTGTTTCTACGATGTTGCCCTGAGAGAAGTCCAATCTTCCAAGTTTTATCCTTTCGATTACAGTGAGCAGAAGGCACACAGCCAGCATAATTCCTGTGCCAATGGTAAAGGCGTTTGAGCATCCCTGGGTGTAGAAGAACCACGGGCAGTAGATTGCTGCAAATAGGCCCATGAATATAGTTGCTGTTATTGTCCTGTTGATCTCAGACATTTTGCCTTTGACAGAGCGTTTGATATGCTCTGTGTTTACGATTGCCTGCTTTTCCAGCTTGTTCTTCAAGATGCTTATCTGCGAACGCATCTCCTCAAGCTCCTGTGATATTATTCTATTATCTTCCATAACCATATTATTTTTCGTCTGACATATTTCTGAGTTGTTCCTTTATCCTGAATAGACGCACTGAAACGTTCTTGGCCGTGATTCCCACTATAGCTCCGATCTCGTCATAGCTGAGATTCTCAAGCCAAAGAAGTACGATTGCCCTGTCAAAGGGACCGAGTCTGCTTATCCTGCCTTGGAGCATCCTGACCTGTTTCATATCCTCCTGACTGTCGTCAAAAAGATTAATGTTCATGTCAAGAGGTACAGTCTCGCCTTTGCGTTTCTTTTTACGGTCTGATGAGATGCAGGTATTGAGGCTGACGCGGTAGATCCAGGTCCTGATGTTGCTGTCTCCACGGAACTTAGAGAAGCCTTTCCACAGGTTTATAAGGATATCCTGGAAGAGGTCAGCAACCTCATCCTCATCTTTAGAGAACATATAGCAGACGGTGTAGATCGTCCCCTTATGTTCGCGCACAACTTGTGCAAAATCCATTTCCAATGTGTCCATCTGCTTGTTTTTGTAAATTAGACGCAGCAATGGCTGGAAAACTACAGAAATTTAGAATAATTTGTCGACAATAAGCGACACAACGAAAAGTATGGTGAAGGTGATCTGGAAGTAGACTGTCTTCTCGTGAAGATCCTCTACAATGATCTTGTCACCGGCGTGTGAATCCAACGGCCTTTTGGCATAGCCTATTGCCATTGGAATAGAGAGGAATATGATGATGGTTGATACAGGCAGTATTCCGCACATAGACATCACGCCTGTCCAGATGAATGGGACCAGCATCTCTATATTGAAGAAATACGCCTGCCATTTGGTTTCCGGCTTGATGTTGCTGTTCAGTGCAGTGTCCGACAGCAAGCCCACAGGAATGGTTGCCAGAAGAACAATCCATTGAGTCGCTCCGATTGCTGCGTATGAGACGATGACAGCAGGGAGAATGATGAACAGCACCCAATTGATCAGAGATTTGATGATGAAAGGTGTCTTGGGGCATCTTTTGCACTTGCTGACGCAGAAGCGGTTTACAAGCAGGTGGAGGAGTATGATAGCTGCAACCGCCGCCAGACAAGGCAGCCACATAATGGTCGAACCGTTCCAGACAAGAAGTGCAAGCGCTGCAATCGCAGGCATTGACGATGTGGATGTTGGCCAGTGTTTCATAAGGTTAAGAAGTTGTAGTTATTTCAATATATGTATCAGCTAAATTACTCATAAATTTCTACAATCCAAAACAAATAATAGTTAACCTTCATTCTTCAGGTAATCCGACATCAACACTTAATAGAGATAGCGTCTGTGTGCCTTCTGCTTGCTGGCTGATCAGTGGAGGATTTGAGACCTGTGCGGAGTATCAAGTTCAGAACATACAGATTCAATAAAGATAGCGGCCTCTCGATTCACATCGGGAGGCTGTCGGATTCTAACCTAAAGCATAGAATCCTAAAAAGGTAAAAAGTGTATAAATATTTTGTCAATGGGGTTACAATATATTGAAACCTTTTATATATTTGCAGCATGAAACGGCGGATTATAACATTTGGCAGATATTTTGGCGAGTTCATGGATGGTTTGACCATCAAGGAGCGGGAGAAGGTAGATTATGGATTGGTACTGCTTAAGACTCAAGATCGCTTACCGACAAAGTTTGTCAAGCATATTCGCGAAGGACTATATGAACTAAGAACAGAGTATAACGGAAACATATATCGGGTCTTCTTTATATTTGATGAGGAAAAGATTGTGGTGCTGTTTAATGGATTTCAGAAGAAGACACAGAAAACACCAACGAGCCAGATAGCAAAGGCATTAAAGATCAAGGAGGAATATTATGAATACAAGAGAAACAATGATTCAGGATTATGATGATGTCCTTGATGCACGGTATGGAAAGGAAGGTACTCCCGAACGTATCAAGTTTGAGGAAGAGGCATATGCATATTACACAGGACTAATCCTCAGGGATGCAAGAAAGGATGCAAAAGTCTCGCAGGCTGAGTTGGCGAGGCGTACTCAGACCACCAAGTCATATATTTCACGCATTGAGAACGGAGTGATAATACCAAGCGTAGCTGTTTTCTATCGGATGGTTGCGGCCCTTGGTATGGCGGTGGAAATCGTCAGACCAACAGTTTGCGGATATGAATATAGACCGCAGGCAAAATACTTAAGCGAACCGGAGCAAGCTCCTTATGGTAAAAATAAATAATTTATCAAAAGACTTGACTCGTACCTTAGGGCATAGTGTATATTTGCCGGCAAGTAACGCGTTATGAATAGAAATGGATTAAAAATCGGAGAGTTTTCGCGCCTTTGTCGTGTCACTGTAAGAGCCCTGAGGCATTATGAGAAGATTAGACTTCTTGTGCCGGAAATTATTGATTATAGAACTGGCTATCGGTATTATGCAGTAGGGCAGATGCAGAACATTGACTATTGTCAAGCTGAAAGGACTGGGATTCAATCTTGAGGAGATTCGTGCTATGTACGATTTCGAGACACAGCGTCCTACTATTGATATGCTTGAAGAAAAGATATGCCGTTGCCAGGAGCAATTGCAGCTTCTTATCGAATGCAGGGACCGGCTGACAGCGATGATAACTTTCCAAAAGAAACTTAATGAAATGGAAAAGATTTACATTGATTCATTACCTGCGATTATTGTCGCATCGCATCGTGCCGAAATTCCGTCGTACGATGAACTTGGAAAACTGTGCTACATGACAATCGGCCCGGAGATGTCCCGTCTGGGATGTGAGTGTCCTGAGCCTGGTTACTGCTATACCATCGAGCACGGAGGATACAGGAAGGAAAATATAGACATCGAGTACTGCGAGCAGGTTGCAGCCATGGGAAAGGACTCTGATATAATCAAGTTCAAGCAGATTCCTCAGGCAGCAGAAGCTGTATGTATGAAGGTTTATGGTCCATACGACCGCCTGAACGAAAACATTCGTGAAGTACTTGAATGGATTGAGGCAAACGGATATACGATTACATACCCGCCACGCTACTCATACGTGGACGGCATCTGGAATCAGGAAGATCCGGAGAAATGGCTGACTATAATTCAGGTGCCGGTAACAAGGTAGTATAATCTATGCCAACCTGTTGATTTCGTTCTGCAGGTTGGCTAAGAATTTACCTGCGTGAGCGCCGTCCATCTGGGTGTGGTGGAACTGGAATGAGATCGGAAGAGTTGTCTTGAACCAGTGCTTGCGGTATTTGCCCCACATTACCATCGGATTGCAGAACTTGTCTGTATATTGGTTGACTATGCTGTCCAGTTCTGTCTGAATCATCGCAGATGTCCCCACGATCATATAGTCTTCCAAGAAGGCACTTTTACATTCGGAAGCAACCTTCTCTGTCAGAGTCTCATATTCATGAAGAAAAGCCTTCAGATCATCTGTATAAGGTATATCACAGGAGTTGATTCCGCCTTTGATATTGTTTACGATGACATTTACTGCAATGCAATCGTATTGAAACAGTTTGCCATTCTCCGGAAGAATATAGAATTCCTCTGATTGCGTTGCGGCTTTTCCTATGCACCAGCACAGAAGCGCATTGAATTTTACTCCAGCTTTTCTACTTGCCTTGATCAGATTGCTCACATCAAAGGTTTTTGTCAATGTCACCATAGGCATAGGAGAACTCATCCATAGTTCAAATGCTTCTGCTCTATTTGTGTCTAGTGGATTTACTTCAGTTTTCATATAACAGATTATTTCTTTTCACCCAGAACACACCATCTTATGAATGGAATGCGCTTGATTAATTCATAGAGTAGCGGCGATAGTATATATACTGCAATTGTCAGGAGTATATACATGCATAATGGGGACATCAGTGTATTGGCCTTCAGGAAATAACCGATTGTGGCAATCACCAGATAATGTACGATGTAGATACCGTAGCTCGAGCGTGTCATATATGAGGCAAATGCTCCTGTCCTGTCAAACGAGGTCTTGAACCAGCCTATCATCGCAAGGCACATAAGCCATCCGTAGATGTTGTTCAGAGGAGAACTCAAATACTTCGGCAATGTGTTGTCCTGACCGAATCCTGTCACCGTCTGAATGACACCTGAAACCAATGCACATACCATTAGCGGAATCCAGGCACGCCCCACAATTTCCTGAACCCTGTCATGGGAGAATACGAAATATCCCATGAGAAATGGAATCAGATAGAATGCAGGTTTGTAGAGGTTCCATAGTCCGTCAGCTCCTGCTGGATCAGGCTCCATTATTAAAGTCTGGTGTCCCATCCAGAAGAATGTGCCCATCAATATCAGTGGAACTAACCGTATCTTGCCACAGAGTTCCACGAACTTGCCTTTTGCATCCATTTTTCTGACTATGAGCAGAACAATAGACAGCAACCAAAGATCCTGAATGAACCATAAGGGGCCTATGCCACTGACGGTCCATATCAGATATTTAATGGGGCCGGGGAGTGTCGCAATGCTTTCTGCAGCTGGCCCGGTTAGGGTGTTTATCCAACCTATGCCTGCACTCAAGAAAAAGATTCCTATGGTTGAGGGAACCAGAAGTTTTCTTGTGCGTTTCTTGAACCACTCTTTTGCGGCCTGTTTCTCCAAGGCATATCGCGCACTGATTCCTGCAAGGATGAACAACAGAGGCATAAACCAAGGGTAGAGTATGTACATTACCACATCCTGATACTGAGGTCCGTCACCAAAGCCTCCTATTCCTCCGAAAACACCTTTATTGTTGTAGAAATATATGACATGATAAAACAGAACAAGAAGGACTGTCACCCAGCGGAGATTGTCTATCCAATGTTTTCTCATTTTGTGAGTCCCTCCATGACCTGACCAACAA
>CANBDZ010000158.1 GCA_947367375.1 uncultured Bacteroidales bacterium
TGTACAGCTCCACCCTGTCTGCACCACATGCAGCTGCCCCTTCTACCATGGCTGGATCAGCTCCGACGAAGATCGAAGTCCTGATGCCGTTGCGTCTGAACTCCGTGCATATTTCAGTAAGGAAATCCTTGTTGCGGACAGTGTCCCATCCTGAATCGGATGTTATGGCGTCATGAGCATCGGGCACGAGTGTTACCTGATGCGGCTTGTTTTCGTTGACAAGATCAATGAATGAAGGTATCGGGTTGCCTTCAATGTTAAATTCTGTCGTGATGAGAGGACGAATTTCTCTGACATCGGCATATTTTATATGCCTTTCATCCGGTCTTGGGTGTACGGTGATACCTTCCGCACCGAACTTCTCGCAGTTTACAGCGGCGAGCGCCACATCCGGCATTCTGCCACCTCTCGCGTTGCGTATGGTCGCGATCTTATTTATATTTACACTTAACTTGGTCATACTTGTGATGCTGTTACAAAACACAAAAATACACAATAAAGTTCAATTATTGACATTAAAGTGTTATTTTTGAAGTTTGTATCGATATAGTCTGAACATGAAGATTGCAATATACATAGGGAAAAAGGGGCTGGAGGAAGATCTGGGATTCAAGACCTTGGTTGATGAGCTCGTCGAAGGAGGGTGTGAACTTGTGTATCTCTCTGATGGTGAGTTGCTTCCGGATGATGTGGACATGTTGCTTAGTATTGGTGGAGACGGTACTTTCCTGTCTGCTTCGAAGTATGTAGCCGCAAAGGATGTGCCGGTTATGGGAGTCAACCTCGGACGCATGGGTTTCCTTTCGGAAAACCGTCCGTCTGATGTGGCGCAGGCGATTCTTGCTGGAGAATATACAGTGGAAAGCAGGGCTATGCTGAAGGCTGTCATCCTTGGCTCTGAGACGGACGAGGGAAGTGAGATTGATTCGTGGCCATATGCCTTGAATGAGTTCACCGTCCACAGGAACGGAGCTGCAATGCTCGGTGTAGATGTGACGATAGACGGAGTCTGTCTTCCTACCTATTGGGCTGACGGACTGATAGTTTCGACCAGCTCGGGATCAACTGCATATTCGCTTAGCGCAGGTGGCCCTATTGTACTCCCTGAGTCAAAGGTCCTTCTTATATCTCCGATTGCTCCTCATAACCTTAATGTCCGCCCTCTCGTGGTTCCGGACAGTGCAGAGATAAGTCTGAGGATGATTTCTCGCGATGATAAAGTAATTCTCACTGCCGACAACAGGACTTCTCTTGTCTCGGCCGACACTCAGATCGGCATAAGTGTGGCACAGTTTTCGCTTAAACGTGTCCGGCTTAAAAAGTCAAATTTCATAGATGCCCTGACAGAGAAACTGTTCTGGGGCGAAGATGTCAGAAACAATAGATATTAACTTTCGCGTTGCGAAAGACCTAATATTTGAGACCTTCAGGTCGATAGTAAGTCCCCTTTCCGAGAAAGGGGATTTAGGGGAAAGGTAACGTAAATAAGGAAGGTGCGGTGGGGAGAAGTTTCGCAAGCTCGCTAACCTTCGTTAATCAATGACTTAACACTTGCGAAACTTGAGCAACAGATAATATGTCAACAGATAAGATTCTCCCTGTCCACGTGTCGATGATCATGGATGGCAACGGACGTTGGGCAAAGGAAAGAGGAAAGGAAAGGGTTTACGGCCATTTCGAGGGCGTGAATTCCGTGCGTGCCTGTGTGGAGGCTGCGATTGAGACAGGCGTGAAGTACCTGTCGCTTTTTGCGTTCTCGGAGGAGAACTGGAACCGTCCTGACGAAGAGGTTACTACTCTTATGGGCTTGATGGTGAAGGCGATGGCCAATGAGATGGATTCATTGGACAGCAACGGCGTCCGCTTTATGGTCCTCGGCAACAGAGACAGGCTCGGACAGGAACTCAACGAGGAAATCGACCGTTGTATGAAGCGTACTGAGAACAACGAGGTGTTGACCCTCATCATATTCCTCAGCTACAGCGGAAAATGGGATATATTGCAGGCGGCAAAAAAGATGGCTCAGGATATGCTTTCACACCCTGAGGACATAGAGAATGTAAGCCTGGATGATTTCGGAAAATATCTTGTGACTGACGGCATTCCGGATCCGGATCTTATCGTGAGGACTTCCGGTGAGAACCGCCTCAGCAACTACCTCCTTTGGCAGGGCGCATACTCTGAATTCCTGTTCGTTGACACCCTTTGGCCGGATTTCAGAAAGGAAGATTTCAGAAAGGCGCTTGAAACCTATGCAAAACGCGACCGCCGATATGGTAAAGTCAAATAATCTGACTATATTTGCAGTTTTGAAAATTAACGATATAAAGATGAGAATTTGTCGAATAGCTCTCTTGATGCTTCTTCTGGTGATGACACTCCCGCTTAGGGCGCAGCAGTCAGGAGAGGACGTTGTTGTAGATTATAATAATCCGAAGAAATATATAGTTGGAGGAGTGAGGGTGGAAGGTACACAATACTTCTCCCAAGAGCAGATCCTTCAGAATGTTGCTCTTCAGAAGGGTATGGAAGTGACAGTTCCGAGTGAAGCTATGTCCGGAATCGTTCAGAGACTCTGGATGCAGAGATATTTCGAGGATGTTGCGGTCTCAATTGACTCGATAACTCCTTCGCGTGACACAGCTTTCTTCAAGGTCAGCATCATCGAGCGCCCGCGTGTTTCACGCTGGACATTCAGCGGCGTGAAGAGTGGTGAGGAGAAGGAGCTTCTGGAGCGACTGAACCTTCGTCGAGGAGGTGCATTTTCAGACTATGTGGCCAAGACTTCCAGCGATATCATTAAGAGATACTACAAGGAGAAGGGCTTCAGCAACGTTGAAGTCGACGTGAACACAAAGAGAGACTCTGTCATCAAGAGCGCAATCCGTGTACAGTTCGATGTGAACAGAGGTGAAAAGGTAAAGATCCAGACCATCACTTTCTCAGGAGCTGACAATGTGAAGGAGAGCAAGCTCGTGCGCTCAATGAAGAAGACAAGGGACAAGAGATTCCAGAACTTCTTCAGCTCAAAGAAATTCCAGGAGAAGGAGTTCGAGAATGACAAGCGTGCCCTGCTTACAGTCTTCAACGAAGCCGGTTACAGGGATGCAAGAATCGTCAGCGACACAATGTATTATGTAGAGCCTAACCGTCTTCAGATCGATTTCACGATTGACGAAGGACAGAGATATTATTTCAGAGACATAACATGGACAGGTAACTCCGTGTACAGCACTGACGTCCTTAATGAAGTGCTTAAGATCAGTAAAGGTGATGTGTACGATGTCGTGACGATGGAGAAACGACTCTTCGGAGGCGGAAAGCAGAGCGACTACGACATTTCAAAGCTTTATAGAGACAACGGTTACCTTTTCTTCAACATCCAGCCTGTGGAGATGAACATCGAGGGCGACTCAGTGGATGTGGAGATGCGTATCGTGGAAGGTAAGCCGGCAACATTGAACAACATCGTGATCAACGGTAACGACCTTACAAACGAAAGAGTCATCCGCCGTCAGATCTTCACCCGTCCGGGCTACCTCTTCAGCCAGTCTGACTTCGAACGTTCAATTCGAGAGATCGCGTCAATGGGACAGTTCGATCCAGAGGCAATCATGGACCCTGCAACAGGTTACTCTATCCTTCCTAACCCAATGGACAACACTGTGGACCTTGTCTACAATGTGACAGAGAAGCCTTCAAGCCAGCTTGAGCTTTCCGGCGGTTGGGGTGGTAACACTTTCGTAGCTACAGTCGGTGTAAGCTTCAACAACTTCTCGACACGCCGTTTCTTCGATAAGACAGCATGGCGTCCTGTACCGCTCGGAGATGCACAGAACCTCTCTGTACGCTTCCAGACCAACGGTACTTATTATACCAGCCTCTCGGCAAGTTTCTCTGAGCCTTGGCTCTTCGGAAAGAAGCCTACCTCGCTGCAGACTTCGCTTTACTATACAAGACAGACAAATTCATATATATATTATAACATCCTCAATAACGATGAGTACATGGAGGTATATGGATTTGCTGCGGGTCTGGGTAAGCGTCTGAAATGGCCAGACAACTACTTCGTACTTTACAACCAGCTCAGCTGGCAGACATACAAGCTTCAGGATTGGGGCTATCAGTTCATGTTTGACACAGGTATTTCACACAACTTGAGCTACACTCTCAGCCTGTCACGTACATCTACTGACCAGCAGATCTATCCTCGTACCGGTTCTGACTTCAGCTTCTCGCTCCAGTTCACTCCGCCTTACTCTCTTATGAGAAAGCAGTATCCGGATGCAGAGGGCAACATGGTGAAGGTGGACAATTGGAAAGACATCAACTACGACCTCCAGACTTCACAGCAGCGTTATAAGTGGATCGAGTACCACAAGTGGTCATTCAAGGGCTCAGTGTTCCAGAAACTCGTAGGAGACCTCGTCCTTATGGCACGTGCACAGTTCGGTTATCTCGGCTACTACAACAGAAACTGGGGATACTCACCGTTTGAGGGCTTCCGCGTCGGTGGTGACGGTATGTCAGGTTATGACACTTACGGTTCAGAGATCATCTCACTCAGAGGTTATGAGAACTACTCTCTGACTCCACTCGCAGCATCGACAAGTTCAACAGGAAACTACTATGCGGGTAACGTTTATGACAAGTTCACTGTCGAGCTCCGCTACCCTGTGATCCTTCAGCCGCAGTCTACAATCTATGCATTGCTCTTCCTTGAGGGAGGTAACTGCTGGGCTGACATCAGAGACTTCAATCCGTTCCAGATCAAGAGATCTGCCGGAGTCGGTGTGAGAGTCTTCCTGCCTATGATCGGTCTTCTTGGAGTTGACTGGGGATATGGATTCGATGACCCAACCAACGGAAAGAGCCAGTTCCACTTCGTGATCGGACAGCAGTTCTAAAAGAATCAATGAATAAAAATTAAAAATAAAAGAAATGAAAAAGATTATTCTTATCGCAGTGATGGCAGTTATGTCTGTAGCTGCATCAGCTCAGAACCTTAAGTTCGGCTATGTAAACTTCAATGAGATCGTAATGCTTATGCCAGAGATGGATGCAGCAAGAGCTACATTGGAGGAGAACCAGAAGACAAACGAGGAGATCCTTATGTCTATGTACCAGGAGTACCAGACTAAGATGCAGGACTATCAGGCAAAGGCTGCTACTTGGACAACAGCAATCCGTGAGAGCAAAGAGAAGGAGCTTATGGACATCGAGTCAAGACTCCAGCAGACTCAGCAGAGCCTCCAGCAGGAGATGCAGCAGCTCCAGAGCTCACTCCAGGCTCCAATCTACGAGAAGGCTCAGACTACAGTTCAGGAGATCGCTAAGGCTCAGGGTCTTGCTTTCGTATTCGAGGAGAGCTCACTCCTTTACATTGACCCGGCACAGGGCGTTAACCTCACAACTGAGGCACGCAAGGCTCTCAACATCCCTGAGGGACGCACTCTTGAGATGCTTCAGGCAGAGCTCGAGGCTAAGGCAATGGCAGCACAGCAGGCTCAGATGTAATAACATCTCTCATCAAAACCTACAAGGCCCGACTGGAACAACATCCAGCCGGGCCTTGATTTTGTACGCCCAGCACGGGCATGTTCTAACGGGTGAAAGTCCCTAATGCGCCCTAATGACGGGAAGCATATAGCCAA
>CANBDZ010000159.1 GCA_947367375.1 uncultured Bacteroidales bacterium
GTATATAAATATCGAATAACTCTTCGATCTTTATCGACCTGCCCGAAAGACAGTTTTGAAGAAGAGATCAAAAAGATAGGTACTCTCAACTAAGATCTGTGACAGATTTCAACCCATCAAACTTTCTTGGGAAAATGTATGCATTGTAAGAATATTGCACTGCAAAAGTGTAAATACTATCTAATATGGATATAAATTATACAGATATGCTATCAAGAAAACTTGACAACTTCATTGAGAAGCACTACGAAAATAATAAATCAGCATTACTTCTCAAGGGAGCAAGACAGGTCGGCAAGACTTCTGCGATAAGGAAATATGCGAGAAAGCAAAAGATGAATCTCATTGAGATCAACTTCTATGAAGATGACTCTGCATGCAACATCTTTAAGGGCTCACAGAATGCCAAGGATGTACTGTTGCGTATATCTGCTCACACAAAAAAGAAGACATCATTGCCAAATACAATGATATTCTTTGACGAAGTTCAGAAATGTCCTGAGGTCATCACCTGGATAAAATTTCTCGTGGATGAAGGAAGCTGCAAGTATGCATTGAGCGGTAGCTTGCTTGGTGTGGAATTAAAGGGAGTTGAAAGCGTACCTGTTGGATACATGTCTGTAAAAGAAGTCTTCCCTCTGGATATTGAAGAGTTCGCCCGCTGTCTTGGCCTTTCTGATGAGGTTTTGACGAGTGTGGCCGAAGCATTCGAGAAAAGGACTCCTGTTGATGACATTGTCCATGCTGCCCTGATGAAGATGGTTCACCTTTATCTCGTTGTAGGAGGTATGCCAGCTGCGGTGCAGGCATACGTAGATACAAACGACCTCAATGTTGTAGAAGAGAAACAGAAAGAAATTCTGGATCTATATAAGTGGGATATAAGTCAGTATGATCCTGATAAGAAGCTTGAGATTAATGAAATATTCAATCTGATTCCATCTGAGCTTGATGCTAAGAACAAGCGCTTCATTCTGAAGAATCTCAATGAACATGCCCGTTTCTCGCGTTATGAGAACAGTTTCTTGTGGCTCAAGAATGCAGGTGTTGCGATACCAACATTGAATATCCAGGAGCCGACCTTCTCGTTAAAGCTAAACGAATTGAGGAACCTGTTCAAGCTATTCCAGAATGATGTCGGTCTGTTGACAAGCCAATATGCTTCAGGAATCCAGTTGCAGCTGCTACAAGGTGAGGTAAAGCAGAATTACGGAGCCATATATGAAAATCTTGTAGCCCAGGAATTATATTGTCATGGATTAGGAGGAGATAACCACGAACTGCACTACTTTAACAGCAAGAAACAAGGTGAATTGGACTTTGTAATTGCTCAGAATGGAAAAGTAATCCCTATTGAGGTTAAGTCAGGTAAAGATTATGAAAGGCATAATGCATTAACCAATGTCTTGGCTAATGATAACTACAATATCGATTTTGCATATGTTTTAACCAATGATAATCTACGTGTAGAGGAGAAACGCATATATATGCCAATATACATGCTTATGTTTATTCAGAAATCCCCTACCCCATCAAATCAGATATTCAAATTTGATCTGCATAATCTTTAATATTATACATTCTTCTGCGTTCATGTTAGTTCGCCTATGATTTATAGCTTTAGTTGCTATCTTGATGTATATCACGTTGGAGTACTTAGGCTGAATTTAATTAATCCGCCATTGGGGATGAAGCAGACTTTAAATGGTGTGTCTTTGTTCTTGATATTGTTGGCCTCCTCAATGTTCAGGATGACTATACTAAAAATAGGACCTTTTGGAAATAACTTAAGACATAAAAATTGCCCTATTTTTCTTCGAACGGTATCGAAATAGAAGGTATAAGCCTATAAAAATGAACCGTTCCTACATATATCCGCTGATTTTTGTAGGAACGGTCTTCAACATGTACCTCGCCTTACAATATTTTACAACTATACACAGTCAAATCGTACTTTAAGGCAGAGCAATTCTAAAGAATACGAACATGATCTGATTCTGGATTTCTTCAATCGTACTGCGTTCTGATTTTGATCTTACAGTCATCAAGACTGTCAATTATTGCAAGTGACTCAACATGCACGCCCATACTGCGCAGGTACTTTCCCCCCTCCTGGAAGCCCTTTTCAATCAGAAAGCCCATTCCTTTAAGCGTGGCACCAGCCTGATTGACGAGATCAAGTATTCCTTTGGCAGCATTGCCGTTTGCCAGGAAATCATCTATAAACAGCACATTGTCTTCTTTGGTAAGGTATTCAGCGCTCACACATACCGTATACGAGCGTCCCTTTGTAAAGGAATATACCTCTGAAACTAACATATTCTGCATGGTACTTGGCTTGGCTTTCTTTGCAAAAAGCACAGGAACATTCAAAATCGCACCTACCATTATGGCAGGAGCTATTCCACTTGCTTCTATGGTTATGACCTTATTGATATCGTGTGAGGAAAATCGTCTCACAAGTTCTTCAGCCATTATCTGCATAAGGGCCGGATCCATCTGGTGGTTTATAAAGCTATCAACCTTCAAGATTCCGCCCGGAAAACATTTTCCGTCTTTTAAAATCCTATCTTCAAGACACTTCATATCAATACTCAACCTTATCTTCCTTTTCATCCCACTTCCTGAAGGCACGAAGTGCATCCGAACGCATGAAATGTTCGCATTTGATTGAGCGATCCCCGTAATTCAGCTCCAATTGATCATAAATGAACGAGTCGTCGAAATTGATTGCCTTTGCATCGTCCTTGGTATTTCCATAGCATATTCTGCTTACTCCTGCCCAATAAAGTGCACTGAGGCACATAGGACAGGGCTCACACGAGCTGTAGATGGTGCATCCTGTCAGCTGAAATGTTCCCAATCTGGCACATGCTTTTCTGATGGCCATGACTTCGGCATGAGCTGTAGGGTCAGAATCAGGCACTACACGATTGGTTCCGGTTGCTATTATTTCCCCGTCCTTTACGATGACAGCTCCGAAAGGACCGCCGCCGGTGTCAATGTTGTCCATAGACAGATTGATTGCCATTTCCATGAATTTTGCATCTTCAGCAGAATATTCATATGATTCTTTCAGACATTTATCAATGGTACTCATAATATTGTATTTTATGACCAAATATAAGAATTTTAATGGCAGAAATATACCTGTTTACACTTAAAATCCCTGACATGACGGAACTATTTCAGATACAATGAAGATAATCACTGTTTTCTGACCATTTTCAGTTGCAGTTATGTCAAGATCTGCGATTTCATTGTCGCCCGAGAAATGCCTGATTCTTTGACGACAACTCAATTGTGATGCCGCCGAAACCTTATGGCTCGTCAATGTACCAATAATGACGACCGAAAAGAGTGCACGAGGCGTCGGAATCAGCTGCCTATTTGGTGTAAACTTGTATATCGTTTCCATTTTAATTTACGATGCAGGTGAAAGCGGTAAATATATAAGGAAGATTGACTTTTTCTATAATTTTGATGTTTTCACGTTAGTTGCTATATTTGCTGAAGCAGGTTCACTCCGCTCCCCGTCAGACTGTCTACGGCCTTCACGCATCTGCTCTTATTGACCAGATCAATGGTCGTGAGAAGTTCATGAAAAACATTGAGCATTCATACTACCATCCGAAGGATTAACTCGTTACGATGGTGACTTTCATAAAGACAATCGATGTCACAAGACTTGTAAGGATCAGTGAGAGAAGGGGTAAGTTCATGCGATATGCTGTCCATGAGGATCTGTCAGGACAGAGACCTGTCGGAATGCGGATTTGCTTAAGCTATTTGTAATGATCTAAATTTCAAGATATGAAACTGCCCGAAAACATGTCGAAAATTGTCGGCAAGACCTATAAAGGCCAGAAGGATGACGAGGGACGCCCCCACGGACATGGCATCATGGAATATCTGACCAGTGGTGAAAAGAAATACAAGTACGAGGGACATTTCGAGCACGGAGTCCGCTCCGGTTATGGGGTGTGGCATGAGACAATCCAGCTGATCCGCGAATATGAGCCATGGGAATGGGCGCAGATGGGCGAGTATGACAGCTGCGGCAGGTTGATTCACCCAAATGCCAAGTCCGGCCCTCGCAAAGAGGTCATTGAGTCATGGAACCGGACGTTCAGGGGATGGTGGAGGAATGATGATGCCGCTCATGAATTCGACTACACCCGCAGGAAGTACGCAGCAGACGATTTTGAACTTACTGAAGACGATAAGTTCCTGGCTTATTTCCATGATTTCAAAGCAGTCAGGAAATTGCCGAAATCGATGGTTTCAAAACTTAAGAGAAGCACAAAACCATATGCCAGATATGGGTATGGAGTATGGCTTTGGCTGACTCACAAAGACAGTGAATCACTTAAAACTGCCTTCAGTCTCTTTAAGGAATCGGCTGCGAATGGTATTGCAGGTGCCCTTCAGCTGCTCTCCAGGATGTATTATCTTGGCGAGGCATATGACGAGAATGCCGGAAAGTTTGTAATGGACCGTAAACTTTCCATGGAGTTGCAAGCTCGGGCGATAGAAAAAGGCAGTATTGTTGCCAAGCTCAGGCGCAACAAAGACCTGTATTCTGGCACAGAAGAGGTTAAGGCAGATAGGGCGGCAGCCATTGCAGATGCAGAACGGGAGTCATCAGCTATTTTCAGCGAGTCGATTCTCTGGACTGAACAGCTTGGATGGTATTATCAGGTGGAAGGTGAGACAGATAAGGCCATCAATGCATATGATAAGTGCATGGTCAATGGTTATTATGTTCCGATATTTGACCTGGCTTTGATTGCTCTTGATGAGGAAGACTTTGAATACTATGAAACTCTGATGAAAATCGGAATGAAGCTGGAGATTCCGGAGTGCTATGCTTTGGGATTCGAGCAGGAGTCATGTTGGGATTCTTTGGACGATCAGGACAAGATAAATATTCATGTCCGACTGAAGAGGAATCTGCCGGAAGGCGTTTCTCACGGCAGTGCATATTGTGCATATCTTATGGCTGATGTGCTATTGAACGGAAAGTTCGGGTTTAACATTGACCTTGGCAAGGGTAAGGAGTATGCCGACATAGCGCTGACCTATGGCTACAGCGATGCAGCAAGTCTTTTGATTGAGGCTGCTGAGACTCTCCATGACCCTGAATTCATGTCGGATGAGGAACTTCTTAGGCTCAGGTACAATGCATTGCGCTATGGCGTTGATGATCAGCTTGACTATGTGATCAAGCACAAGGATAAATATGTCGCGATGGGATACGGAGACGATATAGAGTCTACATGGATGCCTATATGGAAAAAGAAGCATCCTGCTCCAAAGAGTCAGATCAATCCGACAGCTATGATCATCCAGCCATCCGGAAAGGTGTCGTTTGTAGAGGCAGACATCTTCTCGATGTCCTATCGTGAAATGGCTCTTCTCATTGGTGCAGAAGGACTTGATGCTGTCCATTTCTCGGAACCTTTGAATCAGATCACAAAGAACTGCGGATTCAAGGGATATCAGTTGGCTATGTATACCGACAGGGACGGATACGCAAAGGACCTTCCAGACAATGCTGTCGGAACCATTCTATATGGACGCGGATATGAAATAAGAGGTGCCGTAATCATTGCCCTTGAGGACAACAAGTACGACACCCA
>CANBDZ010000160.1 GCA_947367375.1 uncultured Bacteroidales bacterium
GCTTCATAATCCACCTCGCCGTTCTTGAAAGGAGTTATCAGCGCTGTTCCACAGCCGGTTAAATCTATATTATACATCTTGTTCATCTGTTTTCATTTAAAAAAAGATCCTTGAACTCGTGTACACCTGTCAGGTTCTCAACTCTGAGAGCAGCCTCCACAGCTCCGGCAGCAAAGCCTTTGCGCGAGAATGCCTCATGACTGAGGGTGATACGGTCATTGAGACCTTCAAAACCTATGGTGTGAATGCCCGGAATCTCTCCGCAACGTACAGACTGGATGTCTGTCTTCACTCCCATGTTGCCATCTACGATGTCAGCCAAAGTCTTTGCAGTTCCGCTCGGAGCATCAAGCTTGTGGCAATGGTGCATCTCCACCATATACGGGCTGTAGCCTCCGAAGTCCGAAAGCAGCTTGGACATATAGTCAGTAACTGCGAAAAGAACGTTGACACCGACTGAGAAGTTGGTCGCCCAGATCATCGGAGTACCGCATTTCTCAAAATAAGCAATGACCTCATCCTTTATGTCCGCCCAGCCTGTGGTTCCTACCACCACGGCCTTGAAATTCTCCGCAAGGAACTTATAGTTCTCTCTGAATGCGGCAGGCGTAGTGAAGTCGATGCACACACACTCCTTTGCAAGTGCCTTGTCAGTCTGGGTCACAGCCTCTGTCCATCCGGCGTACTCCAAACCTCTGTCAAGAATGATCTGCTCGATCATTCTTCCCATTTTTCCGTATCCGCTTATATATAATTTCATAATTATCCGGGTTTAGAACTGTTCGAGCTCTTCCTCCACCTCGAAGAGATGATAATGAAGATCCCTTACGACCTCTGTAAGCTCCTCTCTATCTACAACAAAGCTGATATTGACAAATGACGCACCCTGTGAGATCATATATACGTTAGTCCTCTTGAGCGGAGCGAAAGTCTTCTTGAGCATACCGTTCAGACGTACGATGTTCTTTCCGATCACCGACACCTGCGACTTGTCGTCGTCCACAATCACCTCAGCGAACTCAGACAGCTGTGCTACCACTGCATCGACCTTCTCTGAAGCATCTACAGTCACAGAGATGTTGGCCTCAGATGTACTGATGAGGTCAACCGACACCTTGCTCTCACTGAAGATCTCGAACACTCTGCGAAGGAAGCCCGAGGTGTTGATCATCTTCATGGAGAAGATGTTGATCACCTTGATATTCTCCTTGAATGACACCGACTTCACTCCGTCTTCGATGAGTTCGTTGCGGAGGATAGCGGTACCCTTGCCTGAAGGGTTCATCGAGTTGAGGACATATATAGGAATATTCTTCTTTACTGCAGGCTCGATTGTGAGCGGGTGAAGAACCTTTGCTCCGAAATGAGCCATCTCGGCAGCCTCTTCGAATGAGATCTTCTCGAGGTACTTTGTGTTCTGCACTGTCCTTGGGTCAGCAGAACGGACTCCGTCAACATCTGTCCAGATCTCGATACGCTCAGCATCGATCGACATACCGATGAGTGATGCTGAATAATCCGAGCCACCTCGTCCGAGAACAGTCTGCTCTCCTGACATATTTGATGCGATGAAGCCCTGAGTGATCACGGCATCCATGCCTTTATATGCCTCGGCAACAATAGGAGGTACACGTTTCTCGATCTCTGACACGATAGGGTCTCCCTTGAGGTACTCGTCGTTGGTCACCATCATCTTGCGGGCATCGATGAAGTTAGTCCTTATGCCCTTTGCATTCATTGCGAAGCAGATGACAGTTGAAGAAAGAAGTTCTCCGTTTGAAATGATGATGGCCTTGTTGCGGTCTGAGAGTTCTCCTACGGCGCAGACTGCATTCACAAGGCTCTCAAGCTTGTCACAGATCGCATTGACTCTTGTCACTGCACTCTCCTTCAAGGCAGGGCTCTGCTCAAGGAGGTCGGAAGCAAGGTTTACGTGACGAGTCCTGAGCTCCTGCATCAGCTGAGCTGTAAGATCGCTGTCGCTTGACGCAGCCGCATCGGAGATTCTATACAAAAGGTCTGTCACCTTCGACAGAGCTGACACTACTACTACCGGCTTCTGGTCCAGTTTTCCACCTATGATGAAGATGGTCCTGGTAATCGCCTCGAAATTTGCGACGGAAGTGCCGCCGAATTTCATAACTATCATAATATTTCTTTCTTAATATATTCGTACATATGCACATAATTGCTGATTGCCTGCTGGAGGTCCTGCAGCTTTATGTGTTCGTCATCGCGGTGGGCCACCAGGATGGAACCTGGGCCGCAAAGGATCTTTTTGCGGAAGTTGGTGAGCTGTGGAGCGTCACTTCCGAATGCCACCGGTTTGGTCGGGAAACCCTCGAGGGTTTCGTATCTGGTCGGAGTGTCTCCGCCGAGAGCCTTGACGGTCATCATCCTCTGCCACATCGCCACTTCCTTCGCCACAACATCCGAACCATCCTGCACCCTCGGCCTGCCGAAACGCAGCTTGGCCTGCGGGCCCGCAATGTTCTTCATTATGCTGGACACCATTTCATCAGACTCGAAAGTCGTACGGAAATACACCCTGCAAGTCAGCTTGTCGCTGAGGATATTCTGAGGATTGTCGCTCTGCAGCTTTCCTATGTTCCAGGTGGTCTCACCTAAGATCTCATCATAAGGGAAACCTATGCTGCGGAGAGCGTTCACAAAATCATTGAACAGTTCCACCGCACTGATGCCATACTGAGGATAGCCGGAATGAAAGGCTTTGCCCTCAAAGGTCACCTCAAAAGCCTTTGTTCCCTTGCTGGCTGACGCCATGCAGTTGTCTGTAGGCTCTCCCACAATAAGCCACTCCGCACCGGGGTGCTGCTCTCTGAATGCCTTTGCGCCGAACGAACCTGTCTCCTCACCTGCCAGAAGCAGAAGTCCGAATCCTTCATATCCCTTTGACTCCAGAATCCTGCAGGCCTCATACATCGCATATATCTGTCCCTTGGCATCGCAGGTGCCGCGTCCCGAGATCACTCCAAGGGCCTCGTCAGAGGTCGGAGGAATATATGGAGGGACTGTGTCCATATGGGTGCAGAACACCACCTTAGGCTCGCCCCAAGAGAAAAGAAGATTGGCAGTGCCATCCCCTACCTCAAAGCGTTCCACGGTGCATCGTCCAGTCGCAAGCTTCTCCTGAAGAAGGTCCGCCAAAGCAGCCTCCTTACCCGAAGTCGAATCGACATTTAGAATTTCCACAAACCATCCCATAATCTGCAAATATACACAAATAATCAACGCTACACTCCAAAACATACCGCAAAGTTGCACCTTCCCGTCGGCTGTGCGGCATTGACTTACAAAAAAAGTCAGGTAACGCTACCTGACTTTCTTATATATGTAAAGCTCATGAATTTCACGATCATATCCTTCCTCGACAATCGGTCCCTGAGACACTCCCAGAACGATCTGAGTACCTCGGTTGTTAAGTACTACAAGGTCATCGTTCTCCGGGTCAATTGAAAGGCCTTCGATTTCACCGGCACGCCTGAAGTCGGTCATTTCGCGCAGCAGCTCAAGCCTTCCCGCTTTTGCGCCGCCTGCAACCTTGCCATTCCTCCTGACCGGCTTGCCGTCGGCATCCAGCTTTACGCTGAACGGAGTCTCCTTCACGACCTCCTCCCCATCAACAAGTCCGGTATACGGAACATCCGACACATCGGCTATATATATGTTATCCGGAATATTCCACTGTGCCTCCCCATCGTCAGCCGCAAAAAGCATCTTTCCGTCAGCGACGAAGATTCCCTGCGTCCAGTACGGCATCGGGCGGCACTGCATCTTGCTGTGATATGCCCCCGTATTCAAGTCATAGGCATACACATACCTGCTGTCTACCCAGTCGCACATCCACACGAGCTCCTTATCGCGGTCTATGCATATTCCCGACACTTCCACCTGTCCCGATTCCGGACTCCACGGCAGATCACGTTTCCACTCCAGAGTCTCTGCATCATAGACAGATATGGCTATATTGTAGCCCCTGCCGTACTCAAATTTCTCGAGACCACAGTAAATTTCCCCATTATATATGTCGATGTCCCCGAAATGATTGGCCAGCTCCGGATTACGGAATGGCTGCGTGTTTTCGGCAACGAGGTTACCCTCCTTGTCATATTTATAGATGGCGGTAGTCGACGACACATAGTAGTAGTTCTCGTCTATCGCTATGCCCTGTCGGCCCTTCACCTCAATGACCTTCTTGAGCTGGTACTTTTTACCGACATGCTGAGCGTCAGCCGAAAATGCCGCAAGCGCGACAGCTATGCATAAAATCAGTTTTCTCATTCGATACAAATTAATTATGTCTTTTGGTAACAAGCTGGTAGTACAGTTCCTTGACTACGACTACAGGTGATGTGAGCAGAAGTATCCAGCACCAGGTTTTAAATGACAACGGTTCTGTCCTGAATACATCTCCACCGACCTGGACCATCACAATTGTCACAACCAGAATCAGAGCCATGATACCTGTGAATTTCTTATTCTTGCCCAGACCGTCAAAGACAGACTTGTTCTTGCCTATGACTCTTGCGTTGAACATATTCCACCAGTTCAGGATCATATATGATGCAAAGAATACTGTAAGATTCACTGGGGCAAGGAACTCTACCGAATTATTCATTCCCCATAATACAAATGTACACAGAAGGAACACAAGACCGCCAAAGCCAAAGATAGACTTGGCCAATGAAGGGTTGATGATGAATTCCTCACGATTACGAGGCTTATCGAGCAGAACCTTTTCATCTGCCGGCTCGGATGCCAGGGCAATGGCTGCCAAAGAATCCATGACAAGATTGATCCACAGGAACTGAGTCACAGTGAACGGCATCTCTACTCCCACCAAAGGGCCAAAGACAGCGACAGCACAAGCCGACACGTTAATCGACAACTGGAGGAACAGGAAATTCTTGATATTTTTAAACAACGACCTGCCCCACTTGATTCCTGTAACTATAGACGGGAAGGCGTCATCCAAAAGAACGATGTCAGCAGCTTCCTTGGCAACAGATGTTCCTGATCCCATGGCAATGCCGACATCTGCGTGATTAAGGGACGGAGAGTCATTGACACCATCACCTGTCATCGCACAGACATATCTCTTGCCCTGCGCCCACTTGAGAATTCTCAATTTATCCTCCGGAGTACATCTGGCGATCACATTCGGGAATTGGCGGCCATCAACAGGCTCAGCAACTGCGGAGTAAAAATCCTTTGCCTCGATAGCCCATATATTCTTAAAGCCTGCCTGTCTGGCGATTTCAGTTCCGGTCTTGAGATTATCACCCGTCATCATGACGACATCCACCCCTGCCACATAGCACTTTTCAACAGCGGCAGCGACATCAGGACGGACCGGATCCTCTATATACCAGGTGCCGACATAGCGGCTTTCCTTTATGACTTCTCCATTTTCAAGCTTTTCCTTGATAGCCTCAAAGTCAGACTTGCCAAGTACTGCAGCTGATATTGCTCTTCTACCACGCTCCTGCTGACGTGAAACCTCTTCAAGATA
>CANBDZ010000161.1 GCA_947367375.1 uncultured Bacteroidales bacterium
TTATAATACTGTGACAGAGGATTGGAAATAAAGAAAGCAATCATGACTCCATTCTTTATTATTATCTTCTCAAAACCGAGCTTCTGTCCTAACTGTCTGATTCTGACTATATCAAAAAGACGAAGAAGTTCTTCAGGAATATCTCCGAACCTGTCTGACAGACGTGTTTTCATCTGATTGATTTCCTTGTCAGATGAAAGGGAATCAAGTTCCTTGTAGATCCTTATCTTTTCTGCAGTGATATCTATGTATGAATCAGGAATAAGGGCAAGCTGGTCTGTCTCGATCGTACAGTCGGAAACATAATTATCATTCGAAGACTTGACCGTTATGCCGGTCTCTACACCGAGTTCCTCCATGGCTTCTGCAAGAATCTTCTGATAAGTCTCGAATCCCATATCTGTAATGAATCCACTCTGCTCTGCTCCAAGAAGATTACCAGCTCCCCTGATATCAAGGTCCTGCATGGCAATATTAAATCCACTGCCAAGATCAGAGAATGACTCGATAGCTTTCAATCTTCTTCTTGCATCTTCAGTCATGGAAACAAGAGGAGGAACCATAAGATAACAGAATGAGCGTCTGTTCGATCTTCCTACACGTCCACGCAACTGATGAAGATCACTCAAACCTATATTCTGAGCCTGGTTTATTATTATGGTATTCGCATTAGGTATATCAAGACCATTCTCAATGATTGTAGTACATAGAAGCATATCATAATCACCAGCCATGAAATCAAGTATCTTGTTTTCAAGCACCTTGGCCTCCATCTGTCCATGAGCCACACATATCTTCATATCAGGCACCAGCCTATGCAGAATGTCATGAATGGACTGAAGTTCTTCCACCCTGTTATGGAGGAAGAATATCTGTCCTCCCCTGCCCAGTTCATAATTGATGATCTTCTTTATCTCATCGGAATCGAAAAGCATGATCTCGGTCTGGACAGGAATCCTGTTAGGTGGCGGAGTACTGATTATCGAAAGGTCGCGTGCACCAAGAAGAGAAAACTGAAGGGTTCTTGGTATAGGAGTAGCAGTAAGTGTCAATGTATCCACAGAAGATTTGAGCTGTCGGAGCCTTTCCTTGGCAGTCACTCCGAACTTCTGCTCCTCATCTATTATCAGCAACCCCAGATCCTTGAATTCAAATCCTTTACCTATAAGCTTATGCGTACCTATGACAATATCAAGCGTACCGGCTTTCAGTCTTTTCTGTATATCCGAGACCTCCTTGGCAGTCCTCAGGCGGCTTACATAGTCAATATTGCAAGGAAAATCCTTAAGACGGTTCTTGAACGTGTTGTAATGCTGGAGAGCAAGGATTGTAGTAGGAACAAGCACGGCCACCTGCTTGCTGTCAGTCACAGCCTTGAAAGCGGCACGCACGGCCACTTCGGTTTTTCCAAAACCGACGTCACCGCATACAAGCCTGTCCATAGGACAATCATCCTCCATATCTCTCTTTACTGCCTGGACCGCCTTTTCCTGATCCGGAGTATCCTCATACATAAACGAGGATTCAAGTTCCTGCTGCAGATAGGTGTCAGGAGAGAATGCAAATCCCTTTGCTCCCTTACGCTTAGCATACAACTGAATCAGATCCTTTGCGATATCCTTGACCTTGGACTTCGTGCTTGCCTTCAGGTTCTGCCACACCTTCGAACCCAGTTTATGGATCTTAGGAGGCTCGGAATCCTTTGATTTATAACGTGATATCTTATGAAGTGCATGAACGGAAACAAATACGACATCATTGTCCTTGTACATAAGTTTAACAACTTCATGCATCCTTCCCTTGTCATCCTTCATTCTGACAAGACCTCCAAAGATACCTACTCCATAGTCGATATGCACTATATAATCCCCTATTGCGAACGAAGTCAGATCATTGATGGTAAGCTGTTCGCTCTTCTCCACCGTCCTTCGGATGCTGACACGATGAAAACGGTCGAATATCTCATGGTCGCTGTAGCAGCATACCTTGTCTTCGTGGTCGATGAAGCCGTTATGGATATTGCAGCCACCTATGAACTCGGGAAGAATTCCGGAATTCTGCGAAAGGATGGACTTCAATCTATCCAATTGTGACTGCTTCTCGCCATAGATACGCACCCTATACCCTTCTTCAAGACGTTTCCTTATATCTTCTGTAAGAAGTTCGAAGTTCTTGTTGAACGACGGCTGCGGTGATATATTGAATTTGACCGCTTCCTCATTCTGACGCGAAAGCGGAACTTCCATATACACCCTTCTGAATCCCTCCATCATCGGAAAGAATTCCATATTCTTATACATATCGGATGAATCAAGCCATACGAGCGTCTCCGACGGGAGTATATCCACGATACTTACCGTTCCCGCCTCGTCGTCAGACGAGGATATGTCGGGATATATTTCCGCCTCCATCACCTTTTCCTTAGAAAGCTGAGTGTTGCAGTCGAATATGTTTATCGAATCGATCTCGTCGCCGAAAAAGGATATACGGAAAGGATTGTTATAGGAATATGAGAATATATCGACAATAGATCCCCTTATGGCGAACTGTCCCGGCTCGGCCACAAAATCAACCCTCTGGAACCCGCTGTCAAAGAGCGAGTTGACTATGTCTTCGTGACTGATTTCATCGCCCACAGACAACTTTAGAAGAGAATCCTTGATATTGCGTGGATCAGGAATGGCTTCTTCAAGGGCCGACGGGTAAGTCACTACGAACATCTGTCCTTCCTTGTACTCTATTATCTTTCCTACTGCAGCTGTACGCTGAACGCTAAGGGATGACTTGTAATTACTTCTTTCAAGTCTCTTTCCCGAGTCAGGCAAGAAAAAGACCTTGTCACCTTCTATAAGATTGTACAGGTCGGCCGCGCAATACTCGGCAGTCTCCCTGTCAGGCAGCACAAGAAGCTGGATTCCGTCATGGTCAAGCTCGGACACGACGAACCATCGGGCTGAAAGAAAGAGCCCGCTGCAGAATACCTCTGTACCCGAGGTAAGTTTATCCGCAATGTTGTTTACGGATTTTGAACTTATCAACATTTTACCCAAAAATCTGTTGATAACCGGTTGAAAACCCAGTTAAAAACTACTGAAAACTAAATTCGTTAATCAGATTTTTCCGTATATAACGGTGGTCGATCCGATTTTCAAAATTTTGTTCCGAAATTTTTCCAAGAACTTCACAGCAGGTTTTTCAACAGGTTACCTTATGTCTAACCAATTGTATATCAACGCGCAAAAACGCTTATCAACATATCAACAGCCAAATTATCATCAATAATTTTAAATAAATATGTATATTTGTATATAATTATTTTTTGGTGATATGGCGGCTGATTTCAATCCCCACAATGTCAATGAGGGCAAAGATAAGGAATTGGACGGAATAATCCGTCCGCAGGACCTGCAGGATTTTACAGGTCAGGACAAGATTGTGGCGAATCTGAAGATCTTCGTTGCGGCCGCAAAAATGAGGGGCGAGTCCCTGGACCACGTCCTGTTCCACGGCCCTCCCGGTCTGGGTAAGACAACCCTTGCACATATTATAGCTAACGAATTGGGAGTCAATATGAAAGTGACTTCCGGTCCTATCCTTGACAAGCCTGGCGATCTTGCCGGTCTGCTTACATCCCTCGAAGAAGGAGACGTACTCTTCATTGACGAGATCCACAGACTCTCCCCTGTCGTGGAGGAGTACCTGTACTCGGCGATGGAAGACTATGTAATAGATATTATGATAGACAAGGGACCTGGAGCACGTTCTGTGCGCATATCCCTTAATCCTTTCACACTTGTCGGAGCTACCACCCGCAGCGGCCTTCTCACTTCCCCACTCAGGGCTAGATTCGGTATCACCTGCGCAATGGAGTACTACGACACCATGACCCTGGTAAACATCGTCAAGAGAAGCGCTTCTATATTAAAGGTGGAAATAGACCAGAATGCAGCCTACGAGATTGCACTTCGCAGCCGTGGAACACCGCGTATTGCCAATTCCCTCCTCCGTCGCGTACGCGACTTCGCCCAGGTAATGGGCAACGGTGCAGTCGACCTCTCTATCGCAAGGTACGCTCTTGATGCTCTTAATATAGACAAGAGGGGATTGGATGCTATTGATAATAAGATACTTAAGACGATAATTACCAAGTTTAAGGGAGGCCCTGTCGGTGCTAATACCATTGCTACAGCAGTGGGTGAGGATCAGGGTACTCTTGAGGAAGTTTACGAGCCGTTTCTTATTAAGGAAGGCTTCATAATGAGGACTCCTCGAGGCAGGGAAGCGACAGAACTCGCCTACAAGCATCTGGGACTCGAAAAAGGTAACATAAATTTGGATGATCCGACCTTATTTTAATTGGTAATTAGCGTAAAATTCATTAAAATTGTGCCGAAATTTCAATAACACACTATAAAATGGCCGAAAAACTTATTTCTAAGATTCCTGAGGGACCTTTGTCAGAAAAATGGACAAAGCATAAATCTCAGATCCGTGTTGTCAGTCCTGCCAACAAAAGGAAACTCGAAGTCATTGTCGTAGGAACCGGTCTCGGTGGAGCGTCTGCAGCTGCTTCACTCGGTGAGCTTGGTTACAACGTCAAGGTGTTCTGCATCAGCGACTCACCACGTCGTGCACACTCTATTGCAGCACAGGGTGGTATCAACGCCGCTAAGAACTACCAGAATGACAATGACTCAATTTACCGTCTCTTCGTTGACACAATCAAGGGAGGTGACTATCGCTCAAGAGAGGCTAACGTTTACCGTTTGGCTGAGGTGAGCAACAACATCATTGACCAGTGCGTGGCACAGGGAGTTCCATTCGCAAGAGAGTATGGCGGACTCCTCGCCAACCGTTCTTTCGGAGGTGCGCAGGTTAGCCGTACCTTCTACGCCCGCGGTCAAACCGGACAGCAGCTCCTTCTCGGTGCTTATGCAGCGCTCAACCGTCAGATTGCAGCTGGTACTGTAAAGAGCTACCCACGTTATGAGATGCTCGATGTTGTCCTCATCAATGGTGAAGCTAAGGGTATTATCGCTAGAAATCTCGTGACAGGTAAGATCGAGAGATTCGGTGCACACGCAGTAGTTATCGCTACAGGTGGTTATGGAAACGCATATTTCCTTTCTACTAACGCTATGAACAGCAACGGTTCAGTGGCTCTCCAGTGCTACAAGAAGGGTGCTTATTTCGCAAACCCTTGCTTCGCGCAGATCCACCCTACATGTATCCCTGTTCACGGCACACAGCAGTCTAAGCTTACCCTCATGTCTGAGTCATTGCGTAATGACGGACGTATCTGGGTACCTAAGAAGATGGAAGATGTAGAGGCACTCCGTAACGGTTCAAAGAAGCCTTCGCAGATCGCTGAAGAGGATCGTGACTACTACCTCGAGCGTCGTTACCCTGCATTCGGTAACCTCGTTCCACGTGACGTAGCTTCACGTGCCGCTAAGGAGCGTTGCGACGCTGGTTACGGTGTAAACAACACAGGACTTGCTGTATTCCTCGATTTCAAGACCGCTATCGAGC